>DAOUBE010000153.1:0-24851 GCA_034432835.1 Dehalococcoidia bacterium
ACTCTCTTTCCGGAGATGTTCCAGGGCCCCTTCCAGGCCAGCATCCTGAAGCGGGCCCAGGAGAAGGGGCAGCTTCGCATTCACCTTCACAACATCCGTGACTATGCTCCGGACAAGCATCGCATCGTGGACGACTACCAGTACGGCGGAGGCGCGGGCATGGTGATGAAGCCCGAGCCTATCTTCGCCTGTGTGGAGGACGTGCTCTCCCGCTACCCTGAGGAGGTCAGGAGGGGGTTGCCTGTGGTCCTGCTGACGCCCCAGGGGGAGGTATTCAACCAGCGCATCGCCCGGGAGCTGGCCCAGTCGCCCGGGATGCTCCTCCTCTGCGGTCACTACGAGGGTGTGGACGAGCGGGTGCGGGAGCACCTGGTCACTCGGGAGATCAGCCTGGGGGACTTCGTCCTGACGGGGGGCGAGATGGCTGCCATTCCCATAGTGGACGCTGTGGCCCGCCTCATCCCCAGCGTGGTAGGCTCCCAGGAGAGCGTGGAGGGCGACTCTATCACCAGCGGGCTCCTCCAGCACCCCCTGTACACCCGCCCACCTGTCTTCCGGGGCTGGGCGGTACCCGACATCCTCCTCTCCGGCGACCACGCCAAGATCGCCCGCTGGCGACGTCAGCAGGCCCTCCTGCGCACCCTCCAGCGCCGCCCGGACCTCCTCAAGACAGCGCCCTTAACCAAAGAGGACCTGGAGTTCCTCCAGGCCCACGGCTACCAGGGGTAGCCGTGGACTCCTTCCGATTCTCCCCTGCGACTGTCCCCTTTTCGTTGACATTTTGTTCTACCTCCGATATAGTAGTCGTTATAAAGGAAACTACGATACTCCATGTTGAATAAAGCGATCGAGCACCTCCAGGCGTTGGGCTTCAGCGAGTACGAGAGCCGGGCCTACGTGACCCTCCTCCAGCAGGGGCCCCTTACCGGCTACCAGCTCGCCAAGCTGTCGGGCATCCCCAGGCCCAACATCTACCCCGTCCTGGACCGCCTTCAGCAGCGGGCTGTGGTGGTGAGTGTCCAGGTGGAGGGGGGAGTGAAGTACGCTGCCCTGCCCGTGGCGGAGATGCTGGCTAACCTGTCGCGGAACCTGGAGTCCCACCTGGCCCAGGCCCAGCACTCCCTGGGCCAGCTTGTCGGTGCTCCCGATGGCGACTACCTCTGGAACATCCAGGGCTACGACAGCCTTATCAACCGGGCCCGGAGCGTTATGGACGGTGCCCAGCGCCGCCTCCTGGCCGCCACGTGGTCCAACGAGGCGGCCCGGCTGGCCGGCGCCTTCAGCGCTGCCCTCCAGCGAGGCGTGGAGCCGGTGGTGTTGTGCATCCAAGGCTGCCCCCACGAGTGCGGCGGCTGCCAGGGCCGCATCTACCGCTACCCTCTGTCCGCTGGGGCCAGCTCACGGTGGCTGGTCCTGGTGGCCGACGGCCAGCGCATGCTGGTGGGCCAGGTAATGCCCGACGGCCAAGCTAGGGGCGCCTACACTACCCTGGAGGTGCTGGTGGCCGTGGGCACCATGTACCTTCACAACGCCATAGCCTCAGCGGAGATTGTGCGCAGCCTGGGCTCCCGCCTACTTCAACTGGTGGACGCCCAGGCCCTGGAGGCCCTCCAGGGTACCGGCCTGGCCCTGGATGATACTTCCTGGTTCCAGCGCGTCCTCAGCGCCGTCGCCGACCACCAGGCCTCAGGCCCCTAGTCAGGGCGGGGCATCTCCCCGCACAACGCTGTACTGTACGGCACCAGGGACCCGGGCCATACGCCTCTTGCCGGGAAAGGCCATAAGGGCAGGGGGCTCAGAGGGACCTCGTGCCTCTGGCAGAGATACAAACACTACCCCACTGTTTTAATGGGGGGATGTGGCATACCGGAGGCGGGCTGCTGGGCCAGGGGATGGACTGTCATCCTGAGGGAGCGCAGCGACCGAAGAATCAGGGGGGAGGTGTCCCACCCTCACCAGGCCCTTAATCCCTCTGTGAAGGGCTCAGGACGACACCTTATGCCCTGGTTCCCTATATACCCCCTCCTCCAGGTGGGCGGGTGCGCCGCGGCACCCAGTCCAAGCAGTCAGGACCGGCCCGATGCTTCGGTTAACTGGCTGGGTAGGGTCTGCTATAATAGCCCATGGGTTAATGAATACAACACACCTAGACTTGCTACGGGAGGTACCACCTTGGCCGTACTACCTGTACGAATCCTTCCCGACCCAGTTCTGCGACGCAAGGCGGTGAAGGTAACCAGCTTCGATGCCTCGCTCCAGAAGCTCATCGATGACATGATAGACACCATGCACGACCAAGGAGGTGTGGGCATCGCTGCTAACCAAGTGGGCGTTCTCCGCCGGGTAGTCATCATCCAACTGCCCGAGGACGAGGAGCCTCGGGTGCTCATCAACCCTGAGATAACCCTTCGTGAGGGTGAGCGCATAGTGGAGGAGGGCTGTCTGAGCATCCCTGGCTACCGGGGCAGGCTGAAGCGCTCGGTCAAGGTCCACGCCAAGGCCTTGGACCGCAAGGGCAAGCCCGTGCGTATCAAGGCCGAAAACGACCTGCTGGCCCAGGCCCTAGAGCATGAGATTGACCACCTGAACGGCATCCTCTACATAGACCACCTGGCCAGCAAAGATGACCTGTGGAAGATCGAAGTTGGAGAGGAGGAGGCTGCCCCCGAGGAGTCCCGGGAGAGCACGGCCGAGGTCGTGCAGCGGTAGTCCCGCCTCGCCTGAAATCAGAGGCCCTGCCGCGGGGGAACCTTCCGCTCACGGCAGGGCCTGCCCAAACCCTCGCAGCCACCTTCACCGCATTCCATGACCGTCGTCCCCTCTGGCCAACGCCTGGTTGACCACCTCATAGCCCGCGTCAAGGCTTTCTGTGCCTCCCGTGGCCTAGAGGCCTTCCTGGTGGGAGGCTTGGTGCGCGACCACCTGGCGGGTCTTCCCACCAGGGACGTGGACCTGGCTGTCCGAGTGCCGTCGCTGGCGGGCGCGGACCTCTTCGACCTGGCGGGACAACTCGCCCAGTCCGCCTTCCCCGGGGAGGCGACCTTCGTACCCCTCGACCAGGTCCACGGCGTGGCGCGGGTGGTGGTCTCCACCGGCGGCCAGCGCTGGTATGTGGACCTCAGCGGCTTCTCCGACGACATCGCCTCGGACCTGGCCAGGCGCGACTTCACCGTGGATGCCCTGGGCCTGCCCCTGGATGCCTGGGGCGCCCCCGACTGGCCTTCCCGGCTGGTGGACCCCTTTGGCGGGTTGAGAGACCTGGAAGGGCGCCTCATCCGTGCCCTGAGCGACTCCGTCTTCAGAGATGACCCAGTCCGGCTCCTGCGGGCGGTGCGCCTGGCGGCCCGGCTGGGCTTCGCCATCGAGCCTCAGACCCGGCGCCTAGTGGTCCGGGACGCCCACCTCCTCCCCACCGTGGCCCAGGAGCGGGTGCGGGACGAGCTCCTGCTTATCCTGGCCCTGGAGGGGGCCAAGGAACACCTGCTGCTGGCCGACCAGTTGGGTCTGCTGGGCAGGGTGTTCCCCGAGCTGGAGCCCACCAAAGGGGTGGTGCAGCCCAAGGAGCACCATTGGGACGTCTTCGGCCACCTGCTGGAGTGCGTAGCCGCCGCCGAAAGGGTCACCCGGCCTGGGGATGACCCTGTCCTGGCCCTGGTGCCCTGGGACGGCCAGATGGAGGCATACTTCGACGCCGAGGCCAGTGACGGCCACACCCGCCGCACCCTGCTGAAGCTGGCCGCCCTGCTCCACGACATCGCCAAGCCCCAGACCAAGACCATAGAGCCGTCCACCGGGCGCATGCGCTTCTTCGGGCACTCGGAGCTGGGTGCGGCCATGGCCCGGCAGGCCCTGGGGCGCCTTCGGTTCAGCGCCCGGGGCATACGCATGGTCTCCACCATGGTGGAGCACCACCTGCGCCCGGCCCAGATGGGCCAGGGTACGGAGCTCCCCACCCGCCGCGCCGTCTATCGCTATTTCCGGGACCTGGGTGAGGTAGCCGTCGATACCCTGTACCTCAGCCTGGCTGATTATCTCGCCGCTCGAGGCCCTGCTATATCTATCCAGGACTGGGAGTTACATGTTAGAATCGTGAGGCATACATTAGAACTGGGGCTGAAAGAGGAGGCCGCGCCCCGCCAGTCCTGGCTGGTGAATGGCCACGACCTGATGCAGGCCTTCCACTTGCTGCCAGGGCCGGAGCTGGGCAGTGTGCTGGAGGCGGTGCACGAGGCCCAGGCAGCCGGCGAGGTCACCACCAGAGAGGAGGCCCTGGCCTGGGTGGAGCGGTACCTGGCCCAGGGGAAGCCTGAGTAGCGGACTCTCTCATATTGACGGAGCTGAACCTTGCGTAAAAGAATAATCCGAGCCTCCATTCTCATCTTCATAATCGTGGGGCTCTCCCTGGCCTCCATCCTGGTCAGGGAGATCCACCTGAGCGCCTTGGGCATGCGTCTGGACCGGGCGGGGACGGGGCCCTTTGGGCTACGCCTGGGCCTGGACCTCCAGGGCGGCAGCCATCTGGTGTACCGGGTAAGAGAGGAGAACCCTACCCCGGACCAGGTGGAGCGGGCGGTCCACACCATCGAACGGCGGGTCAACGCCTTCGGCGTGGCCGAGCCCATAGTCCAGGCCCTGGGCAGTGACCGCGTGCTGGTACAGTTGCCTGGCATCCGTGACGTGGAGGAGGCCAAGAGGCTCATAGGCCAGACGGCCAAGCTGGAGTTCAAGGAGCGCACCTGCACCAACGTGGACTGCTCCCAGTTCGAGGATGTGCCCATCGGCCTGACTGGCGATAATCTGGCCCGGGCCTTCCCCGGCCAGGACCAGGTGACGGGCAGTCCCATCATCAACATTCAGTTCGACTCCCAGGGCGCCTCGACCTTCGCCGAGCTAACCCGCCGCATCGCTGGCGACCGCAATAAGCGCATCGCCATCTTTCTGGACAACCAGGAGCTCATCGCACCCACGGTGGAGGAGCCCATCCTCAACGGGCAGGCGATTATCCGCGGCCCCGATACCGGCCCCGATCGCTTCACCACGGAGCGGGTACGCACCCTGTCCATCCAGCTTGAGTCCGGCGCCCTCCCTGTGGACCTGGAGCTTATCCAGGAGAGCGATGTGGACGCCGTCCTGGGCACCGACTCCCTGAACCGGAGCTTCCAGGCGGGCATCGTGGGTTTGGCCCTGGTGCTCTTCTTCATGGTGGCCTACTATCGGGTCCCGGGTCTGGTGGCCGGAGTGGCATTGAGCATCTACGCCATCATCACCCTGGCCATATTCAAGATGATGCCAGTGACCCTCACCCTTTCGGGCATAGCGGGCTTCATCCTGTCCGTAGGCATGGCCGTGGATGCCAACGTCCTCATATTTGAAAGGATGAAGGAGGAGATCCGGCTGGGGCGCACCCTGTCCTCGGCCATGGAGCGGGGCTTTGATCGCGCCTGGACGGCCATCCGCGACAGCAACGTCTCCACCTTCATCACCACTGCCATCCTCTACTGGTTCGGTTCCCGCACGGGGACCAGCCTGGTCCAGGGGTTCGCCGTGACGCTGTTTATAGGAGTGGCCGTGAGCATGTTCACCGCCATTACCGTCAGCCGGAACCTGCTGCAGATAGTGGCCCTCACCCCCCTAGCCAAGCGGCTGGCGCTGTTCTCGCCTGAGGGCGTTCGGCGGCTGGCCGAGGTGGCCCCGGCCCGCGGTCCTGAGCCGGCGGAAGGAAGGAGGGCTTAGCCGTGGACCTGGTAAAGATGCGCAATTGGTTCTTCCTTCTGTCCCTGGTGCTGGTAGTAGCAGGCGTCGTCTCTCTGGCCCTACCCCATGGGCTGCGGCCAGGCATCGAATTCACCAGTGGCTCGGTGCTCAACGTAACCTTCGACCGGCCGGTCTCAGAGGCGCAGGTCCGGACGGTGCTCAACGACCTGGGCCACCCTGAGGCCCGTATCCAGAAGCTGGGCGACCGCTCCGTGTTTATCCGCACGGCCACCCTCAGCGGCGAACCTGAGCGCGACCCGCAGGGTAACCCAACAGGGCCTTCCGAGCAGCAGAGGGTGCTGGACACCCTGCGGGAAAGGGTCGCCCCCTTTGAGTCCTTCCAGTTCGACTCCGTATCGCCCATCGTGGCCCGCGAGACGGTGAGGAACGCCGCCATCGCCGTCTTCGCCGCCACCATCGTCATACTGGTGTACATCACCTGGGCTTTCCGGCGAGTGTCCAACCCCTTCCGTTACGGCACCACGGCCATCATCGCCTTGCTGCATGACCTTCTGATGGTGCTGGGCATCTACTCCATCCTGGGCAGGGTGTTCAACCTGGAGGTGGACGCCATGTTCATCGTGGGCCTGCTTACGGTCCTGGGCTACAGCGTCCACGACACCATCGTGGTCTTCGACCGGATCCGGGAGAGCCTGACCAGGGGGGTGGCCGGGAACCTGCCAGAGGTGGTGAACATAAGCCTGTGGGAGACCATGGGCCGTTCTATCAACACCACCTTCACTACGCTCCTGGTCCTGCTGGCCCTGCTCCTGATGGGCGGGCCGACTATCCGCGGCTTCCTGCTGGTGCTGTTCATAGGCCTGGTATCCGGTACCTACAGCTCCATCTTCGTCGCCAGCCAGCTTCTGGTCTCGTGGGAGAACGGGGATTTCGGCAAGCTGTTGCGCCGCCTGCACCTGCTCCCCGCCAGGCCCGCGTCGGCCTAGAACGCCCCTCGGCTTTAGACAACAAGAGGAGGTGGTGACCAAGCCGCCCCCTCTTGCTACCTAAGGGAATGGTGGGTCAAGGGCGAGCCCTTGGGGATTCTCCCCTGGTACTCCTAGCAGGGGACGGAGTCTCCTGCACCCCTGGCCTCACCCCCTCCGCCAAAACGCGGTTTAAGCCCGCTGTGGCCATTCCTTTGGAGGCCGCACGCGGGGCTGAGGCTACTTTTTACGCATCTGTAAGGCCAGCAGCAGCGACGCTATGGTCTTGGCGTCCTTGATCTCCCTGCGGCGGATGAGCTCCGGCACTCTGGCCAAGGGGACAGGCACCAGATCTATCTCCTCGTCCTCCTCCTGCTCCGAGTTCCCGGCCTGGAGGCCCGTGGCTAGGTAGGCGTGCATCAGCTCCGTGCAGAAGCCGGGTGTGGTCCAGAAGGAGGCCAGGTGCTCGATATGCCTGGCCGAGTATCCCGTCTCCTCCTTGAGTTCGCGGTGGGCCGCCTGCTCTGGTGCCTCGCCCGGGTCCACGCCGCCAGCGGGTACCTCTAGCAGGGTCTCCTGGGCCGGCTTCCGGTACTGCCTCACCAGGAGTACATTTCCTTGGTCATCCACCGGCACAATGCACACCGAGTCGCTGTGCTCCACTATCTCCCGCCGGGCCTGGACGCCGTTGGACATCCGGACGGTGTCCACGCGCAGGTTCACAATCCTGCCCCGATAGACCATCTGGCTCTGGATGGTGGGCTCTTTCTCTTCCATGGCGCTGAAAGTCCTTCCAGGTTGAGAGTTGGAATAGCGTGGAGCGGCCTAGGCCGCTAGCTGGTGGCCCGGGTGCCGCCCCGGCGGTCGCTGACGCCCAGCTTGGCGAGAAGGGTCTCGTAGAAGTGGCTGGGCGGGTGGCCCCGGAGGAAGCGGGCCACATGGGGGCTTTGCCTGACCCTCACACAGTCCCCGGGCGACAGGGCCAGGTCCATGTGCCCGTCCGCGCTCACCATGCTCTGGCCGTCGTCCAACACCGTCAGGCGGATGTCGGCGGTGGAGGGCAGCACCAGGGCCGTAGGCAGGCCCAGGTGGGACGCCACAGGCTTCAGGATAATATCCCTGGACTGGGGATGAAGGATGGGGCCCCCGGCCGAGAGGTTGTAGGCGGTGCTACCGGTGGCCGTGGACAGTATGACGGCGTCGGCGCGGTAGGTGGTCAGGCTGGCCCCGTCCACCATCACCGCCACGTTCACCAGTCTGGAGACGGCGCCCCTGCCCACCACCACGTCGTTCACGGCGTGGAAGGCGGGGAAAACCCTGGACTGGTCCTCCTCCTGCTCCTGCATGGCCTCGGTGAGCACCTCGGCCTGGAGCATGGCCCGCTCCTCCACCCAGGTCTCGCCGTCCAGGTAGCGGGGCAGCTTTTCCAGGGCCTCCTGGGCCGTCAGCTCTGTGAGGAACCCCACCCGGCCCAGGTTGACGCCTAGCAGGGGAATGCCGTGGGGTGCGGCCAGCCGGGTGGCCCGGAGGATGGTGCCGTCGCCGCCCACGGTGATGATGAGGCCTGTCCCCGGCACCCGGTGGGCCACCGAGTCTATCTCGCTGGCGGCACAGGCCCACACCTGGGCCCCGTTGCCCAGTTGGCCCAGCAGGGCCTTGGTCATGGCCTGGGCTTCGGGCACCCGGGCATTGAAAACGATGCCAATGGGCCTATTGCTGTACATATGGTGCACCTAAGGGCTACGGTGTGTTTCCAGAACGGGCATTGACATAAACTGGTCGGTGGTCCAAGGTACGTTCTGCCAGTAACCTACCATGACCCAAGGAAGTCTAGCACCCCCAATGCGGCAGGGCAAGGGCGGCTGGGGGACGGCATCCCAGAGGGACCGAGGCACGGAGGGCTGCTGGCGGGAAGTAGCAGGCCTGGCTGCACCCTGGGCAAGCCTATGGAAGGAGGGTCCTGGCGGCGTTCTGGGCCGCGTCCAGCACTGGCCCGGGGAGGATGCCCAGCACCAGCACCGCCACCGCGGTGATGGCTAGCGCCACCTGGAACACCTCCGAGGAGCGGACAGGCTCCTGAGAGGGGGAGGGCTGCAGGTACATGACCTTCACCACCCGTAGATAGTAGTAGGCGGAGATGACGCTATTGACCACGCCGATGGCCGCCAGCCAGACCAGGTCGGCCTTCACCGCCGCAGCGAAGATGTACAGCTTGCCCACAAAGACGGCCGTGGGCGGGATGCCTATCAGGGAGACCATGGCCAGGGCCAGGACAAAGGCCAGAACCGGGGAGCGTCGCCCCATGCCCGCCAGGTCGTCTATCTGGTCGCTGCCGGTGTGGCGGGAGATGGCGATGATGGCGAAGAAGGCTGCCAGGTTGGTGGCGGAGTAGGCGCCCAGGTAGAAGAGCACGCTGCCGGGCCCGGAGACCCCCTGCTGAGAGTCGCCGGCGATGGCGGCCAGCCCCACCAGCAGGTAGCCAGCGTGGGAGATGGTGCTGTAGCCCAGCAGCCGCTTGATGTTGCTTTGAGCGATGGCCACCAGGTTGCCTATGAACATGGAGGCTACGGCCAGCCCGGCGAAGAGCGTTTCCCAGTTGACGCTCACCTCGGGGAAGGCGGTGTAGAAGACCCGCAGGAGCACGGCGAAGCCCGCGCCTTTACTGGCCACCGACAGGTAGGCCGTGACCGGCGTGGGGGCGCCTTCATACACGTCGGGCACCCACATCTGGAAGGGCACCGAGGCTATCTTGAACCCGAACCCGGCCACGATGAGCACTATGCCCAGCAGCAGGGCGTAGCTTCCAAAGGGCGGAGCGCCAGCTTCGGGCCGGGAGATGACGCCGGCTATCTCAGACAGGTAGGTGGTGCCGGTGAATCCGTATACCAGGGCCATCCCGTAGAGCAGGATGCCAGAGCTGATGGCGCTGAGGATAAGGAACTTCAGACCGGCCTCGGTGGAGCGCGAGTCCCGCAGGAAGGCGGCCAGGGCTGCCAGGGGAAGGGCTGTCATCTCCAGGGCCACGTAGATGGAGATGAGCTCCCGCGTGGCCGCCAGTAGCATCATCCCCGCCGAGGCCAAGAGTATGAGGGCGTAGAACTCGCCCTGGTGCTGCTCCATACGCTTGACGTAGTCCACCGAGGCCATGACCACCAGGGCCACTATGCCCAGCACCAGGAACTTGAAGAACAGGGCGAAGCGGTCCACTACTAGGGTGTTAAACAGCCCCACCATCTGGGCCTGCCCGCTGGCGTGCAGGTCGCTCCAAAGCACTATGGTGAGGGCGAAGGGCAAGGCCACCCCGAGCGCTGAAACAAGGTTGAGCAGCAGGCCCTTGCGGCGGCGCACCACCAGGTCCAGCATCATGACCAGCAGGGCCACGGCTACCAGGCTTAGCTCTGGCGATATTAGATAGACGTCCCGTGTCGTCATCGATACTCCGTTCCTTGCACTAGCACTGGCTATGCCTTTCCAGCGCACCCTGCCGGGTGCGGCACCCCTGCCCCACCCTGCAATGGGGGTTTCCTACTTGGGTCTATCCAAAGAGTCTGATAATAGGCTCCAGGCCTGCCCGGAAAACGTCGGTGAGGATGGCGGGATAGACCCCCACGATGACAATGCTGGCCACCAGCACCATCACGGGCACCGCCTCGATGGTCTGGGCGTCGCCCACGTGGGCGAAGCGCTCCCGCGGTGGCCCGAAGAAGACCCGCTCGATCATCCACAGGATGTACCCCGCCGCCAGCACGATGCCAAAGGCGGCGAAGGCCGTGTGCCATGGGAAGGCCCTGAAGGCCCCCAGGAACACCATGACCTCGGCCACGAAGCCGCTCAGCCCGGGCAGCCCCAAGGAGGCCAGCCCGGCCACCAGGAAGGTCACCGCCACCAGGGGCATGCGAGAGGCCAGCCCTCCCAGGTCCGGTATGTAGCGGGTGTGGGCCTTTTCGTACACCAAGCCCACCAGCAGGAATAGCAGACCGGTGATGGTGCCGTGGGTGAACATCTGCATGGAGGCGCCGGTGAGGCCCACGCCCGGCGACCCCGCCACCCCCAGCCCCACCGAGGCCACCCCCACCAGCACCAGCCCCATGTGGCTCACGCTGCTGTAGGCGATGAGCCGCTTCAGGTCTGTCTGCCGCAGGGTGACCAGGGCGCCGTACAGTACGCTGATGGCCCCCAGCGCGCCCAGCACCCACGCGTACTGCCTGGCCACCTCCGGGAACATCCCCACCATGATCCTTATGATGCCGTAGCCCCCCATCTTCAGCAGGACCCCGGCCAGCATCACGCTCACCGCCGTGGGGGCATCGGTGTGGGCGTCGGGCAGCCAGGTGTGCACCGGCCAGGTGGGCAGTTTGATGGCGAAGGCCACGAAGAAGAGCCAGAAGACCATGGACAGGGGCACCAGCAGCGTCCGGGCGTTGATAACCCCGCCCTGGGCGTAGGCTGTCATGTCGAAGGTGCCGGTGTTCAGGAACAGGATAAGGATGGCCACCAGCATGAAGGCACTGCCCAACAGGGTGAAGATGAGGAACTTGAGGGCCGAGTACTCCTTCCGCCCACTTCCCCAGATGGAGATGAGGAAATACATGGGAATCAGCTCCAGCTCCCAGAAGAGGAAGAACAGGACGAAGTCCAGGGAGGCGAAGACCCCCATGACCGCCGTCTGGAGCACCAGCAGCCAAACGAAGTACTCCCGCACTCGCAGGCTGATGTTCCACGACGCCAGCACGGCGGTGAAGCCCAACAGTCCTGTCAGTAGCACCAGGGGCATGCTGAGGCCGTCCACGCCCAGGAAGTAGTGGACGTTGATGAGGGGTATCCAGCGGTAGGGACCCTGGAGGAGCTGGAAGCGGGCCCCGTCGGTGTCGTACATACCGAAAAAGGCGACCAGGGCCAGCACCAGGTCGGCCGCGGCCACGGCGACGGCTATGTACTTCACCTGCCTGTCAGACCGCGCGATGGTGGCGATGGCCAGTGCCCCTGCCAGGGGGAGAAAGACGATGGCGCTCAGCATGCCTTACCTCGTTATCCCCATATCAGGTATATGATCAGGATCAGGATGATACCCAGGGATATGCCCGCCCCGTAGGCCTGTACCTGTCCTGTCTGGAGCCGTGCCACCCCACGTCCAATGTTGCGCCCGAACCATCCCACCAGCTCGGCCAGCCCGTCCACGATGTTCCTGTCGAACCAGTCCAGGAGCCCGGCCAGGAAGCGGTAGGTCAGGCGGGCCACCACCACGTGCTCGTACAGCCAGTCCATGTAGTAGCGGTTGGAGAGCAGGGTGTACATACCTCTGGCCCTCTGGGTGACCTCCTGGGGGGATACCTGCCGAGCGTAGTACATGGAGGTGGCCAGCCCTATGCCGGCCAGGGCCACCACCGTGGAGATGAGGGCGATGGGCAGGTTAAAGGTCGTCGGTTCCGGACGCACGGCCTCGGGCAGGCTCTCGGGCAGGAAGTGGCTGAACCAGTGCCCTTCAATTCCCAAGAAGCTGGTCACCCCCAGAGGGTTGGCCAGGTAGCCGGAGATAACCGCCGCCACGGCCAGGATGACCATGGGGGCCACCATCACCAGGGGCGACTCCGCCAGGTGCACGTGGTGGGTGCCATGGGCGCTGGCGGCTGCGGGATGCTCCTCGTGGGCCTCAGCCTCGGCCCCGCCGCGGAACTGCCCAAAGAAGGTCATGTAGATCATGCGGAACACGTAGAAGGCCGTCAGGAAGGCCGCCACAATGAGCAGGACAAACACCACCATGTCCAACCCACTGCCGGACTCCCAAGCGTGGGCCAGGATCTCGTCCTTGCTCCAGAAGCCGGAGAGAGGAAAGATGCCGGCCAGGCTCAAGGAAGCCAGCAGGATGGTCCCGTAGGTCCAGGGCATGTGCTGGCGCAGTCCTCCCATGTAGCGCATGTCGAAGGTGCGGGTGGCGTGGTTGACGCTGCCCGCCGCCAGGAACAGCAGGGCCTTGAAGAAGGCGTGGTTGAACAGGTGGAACATGGCCGCGCCGTAGGCCCCCACCCCTAGGGCGGCCATCATATAGCCAAGCTGGCTGATGGTGGAGTAGGCCATGACCCGCTTGATATCATAGGCCACCAGCGCCATGGTGGCGGCAAAGAGGGCGGTGAAGGCCCCCACGATACCCACCGCCGCCATGGCCTCCTCCGAGCCCGCGAAGACGGGGAACATGCGCGCCACCAGGAAGACGCCAGCGGCCACCATGGTGGCGGCATGGATGAGGGCGCTGACGGGGGTGGGACCTTCCATGGCGTCGGGGAGCCAGACGTGGAGCGGGAACTGGGCCGACTTGCCCGCCGCGCCAGAGAAGACCCCCACCGCCAGCCAAGTCAGGGCCATGCCGCCTATCAGTCCCATCTGGACACCCTGATAGATGTCAGGGATCTCCAGGGCGTTAAGGCCCTGGGCGGCGAAGTCGCTCTGGTTGAAGAACAGGTACAGGATGGCGATGAGGAAGCCGAAGTCGCCCAGGCGGGTCACCAGGAAGGCCTTCTTGGCTGCGGCCGCCGCCGAGGGCCTGTGGTACCAGAAGCCGATGAGCAGGTAGGAGCAGACGCCCACCAGCTCCCAGAAGACGTAAAGCTGGATGATGTTGCTGGAGATGACCAGCCCCACCATGGAGGCGGTGAACAGGGACATGAAGGCGAAGTAACGGGCGTACCCGGGGTCGCCCTTCATGTACCCCTGGGAATATATCTGCACCAGCAGGCTGACCCCTGTCACCACCACCAGCATCACCGCCGAGAGCGGGTCCAGCATGATACCTATGCGGAAGTCCAGGTTCCCCGTGGAGACCCAGGTATGGAAGGGGAAGACCTGCTCCCCATGGCGGACGGTGGACATAAGCGCCCAGAAGGAGAGGACCAGGCCAACGCCGATGGCCAGGATGGTCAGGTAGCCGGCCACCTGCGCATACCGGTTGAAGAAAGGCCGCACCACCAAGGCAATGACGGCAAAGGAGGCCAGCGGCAGTAGGAATATGGCCCAGACTGCTGCTTCTGGAATCATGCTACAGCTTCCTCAAGATCTCGTCGGCCACGTGCTCCCGTCCCTTAGGCACCATGATACGGAAGGGCACCCTCTCCCCCCAGTCCAGCACGTCCCCCTCGGGAAGGATGCGGGTAGGCAGTCCCTCACCCTCCAGGATCTCCTTCCACATCTCGGCTATCATCAGGTTCGGCGCTTTCTTATACTCGACCCACATGGCTCCAACCCGTCTCGTGTGTAAGCTCTTGGCGCTCCGGCCTGCCTGCCGTTCCGTGGCAGGCCCGATGTTCCCTAGCGCTTCATCGTGTCTGCTTGGGTGACGTCCACCGTCTCCCGGTTCCTGTACAAGGCTATGACAATGCCCAGCCCCAGGGCCACCTCGGCGGCGGCCACGGTGATGACGAATATGGCGAAGACCTGGCCCGTGAGTAGCCTGCCGAAGCCCTGCTCTACGTTCAGAGGCGTGACATACCGGGCGAAGGCCACCATGGCGATGATAACGGCGTTGAACATGATCTCGATACACATTAGGACGGTGATCACGTTGCGGCGGGTGAGGGCCCCGTACAGCCCTATGCAGAAGAGCACGCCGGATACCGCCAGCACCGTCTCCAGGTTCATGCGCGCCTCTCCCTTACCAGCACCAAGGCGCCCACGATGGCTGCCAGCAGCAGCACCGAGGCCACCTCAAAGGCCAGCACGTAGTCGTTTATCAGCAACTCGGCGATGCCTGACCGGGCCACCGCCTGTCGCTGGGGCTCGGCCAGGAGCTCTCGCACATGGTCCGGTACCCCGGACAGGGTGTTGACCTGAACAATCTGGGCCAGGAGCTGAGGATGCTGTCGCAGCACCGTGCCCACCCTCTCGGGCAGGCCCGGGTCCCTTTGAACGGCCTCGTCCAACTGGTCCCGGTCCAGGCGCAGGTAGAACCGAACGTCGTTCAGCTCCTGCTGGGTGACCCCCATCTCCTCCGCCGTGTTGGGCATCACGTTCCAGTCCGTGGACACAGCGACGAAGATTATGGCAGCCACCAGTAGGGAGGAGGCCAGCACGGCGGGGATGTGCAGGGCGCGGTTGGGCAGGTTGCCCCGCTGTACGTCTCCCGTGAGTACAGTGATGAAGACGATGAGTACTGCGATGGCGCCCACGTAGATGAGGACCTGCACCACCGCCAGGAATTCGGCGTTGAGGAGCACAAAGAAGCCCACTGTGGAGAGGAAGACCAGGACCAGGAGCAGGGCTCCTCTGAACACGTTGGGCTGGAAGACCACCCCCAGGGCCACCAGGATGCTGGCGGCGCTGAGTGCCCAGAAGATGATATCCACGAGAAGCATCTAGCTCTTCTCTCCGGACTCCTGGGGCACAGCCTGTTCTACCTCATCCTTCCCATGGAGCCACCGGGCACCGGACTTCTCCTTCATGTGCCAACGGTAGCCCTCCCGACCCACCTGCTGCCACAGGAGGGGTTTGTCGCTATGGGGGTTGTAGCCCTGTTTCTCCAGTTGAGGCCTGTACCAGGTGCTGGGCCGCTTCTGGGCGCTGCGCAACTCCTCGACGGGGATGACCAGCTTGCTGCGCTGGTACCGCGCGCGCTCGAAGCCGCTGCCCATGAACAAGGCGTCGTAGGGGCAGGCCTCTACACACAGGCCGCAGAACATACACCGGCCTATGTCTATATCGAAGACGTTGATCTCGTACTTGTCCCCTTCCCAGGGCTGGGTGCCGCTGGGCCTGGTGACGATGCGAATGATGCCCAGGGGACAGTACTTGGCGCAGGAGGCGCAGCCGGTGCACCGCTCCTCGTACCAGGCGAACTCCTCGCCCCTAAAGCGGGGGTGTTGGGGCAGTCGCTCCTCCGGGTACTGGACAGTGAAGGGCTGCCGGAAGAAGTTCTTCAGAGTCACCAGAAGGCCCTTGGCAACGCCTAGACCGTACACGGCTAGTCACCCTCCCCAGGGACGGCCAAGGGCGCCGCCGGGGCAAGGCCCTTGGGGACGCGCATCCTGTCTTTGATCATGTTCTGGAACACGGCTATGGCCGCCACTGCCACTACCAGATTGATGGGTACCATGACCCACAGGTCGGCGGTGGTAAGGATACCCTCAGGGCTTCGCAACCAGTACACCAGAGCGGCGGTGACCACCAGGTTCACCAGGCTCAGAGGGAACAGGAACTTCCAGGCAAAGGCCATGATCTGGTCTATGCGCAGGCGGGGGATGGTGGCCCTTACCCAGATAAACATGAAGGTGAACAGGAACACCTTGGCCAGGAACCAGAGCACCCCTAGCTGGCCCGAGAGGAAGGGGCCGGACCAGCCGCCCAGGTACAAGGTAGCCATGATGGCCGAGGCCACCAGCACGGCGGCGAACTCGGCCAGCATGAAGACACCGAACTTCATGCCGGAGTACTCCGTGTGGTAGCCCGCGATGAGCTCCGACTCCGCCTCCACGATATCGAAGGGGCTGCGGTTCAGCTCCGCTGAGGTGCCCAGCAGGAAGATGAGGGCCCCAAGGGGCTGCACCAGCAGGAAGGGCACCGTCTGGGCCTCCACCACCCGGGTCATGGCCAGGGAGCCGGCCAGCAGCACCACGCTGGCTATGGACAGCACCACGGGAATTTCGTAGCTCAGTAGCTGGGCCACGCCCCGCATGGCCCCGAACATGGCGTACTTGTTGCCCGAAGACCAGCCCGCCATAAAGATGGCCAGGCTGCTCAGGCCACTGACGGCCACCAGGTAGAGGACCCCTATGTTCAGGTTGGCGAGGTAGGTGTTACGGGCGATAGGCAGCACCGCCAGCATAAGCAGAACGGGGACGAACATCACCACCGGGGCGGCATTGAACACGATGCGGTCGGCGCCCTTAGGTACGATGTCCTCCTTGGTCAGGAGCTTCACGGCGTCGGCGATGGGCTGTAGCAAGCCGAAGGGCCCCCAGCGGTTGGGGCCTACGCGTACCTGGAACCGGGCGATGACCCGGCGCTCCACCCAGGTGTACAGGGTGGCCAGCACCATCAGCCCGTTCACTATAATCAGGATGATGGTAAAGCCACTGAGGAAGAAGTCCAGCCAACACAGCCAGCCAGGGAAGGCCGCCCCCAGCCAGTTGTAGATGCCCCGGAACATGACATTTTCGTACAGAAGGGACTCAGGCCCTATTTGGCACACTAGCGGTCCACCTCGCCCATGTTTATGTCGATGCTACCGAAGGTCACTATCAGGTCTGCCAGCTTCCAGCCCACCAGCAGGTCGTGGAGAACGGTAAGGTTGATCAGGGACGGCGAGCGTATCTTACACCGATAGGGGGAGATGCCACCGTCGCTGACCAGGTAAAAGGCCAGCTCCCCTTTAGGGGACTCCACCCGCCCATAGGCCTCGGCCCCGGGCTCCGGGCGGATGAGCTGGGGCTCGCTGAAGGCCTTCACTGGCCCGGGCTCGATCTGCTGCATGCACTGCTCGATGATCTTCACACTCTGGCGCATCTCTTGGATGCGTATCCAGTAGCGGTCGAAGTTGTCCCCCACGGTACCTGTGGGCACCTCGAACTTCACCCTGTCGTAGGCGTCGTAGGGGTCCATCTTGCGCCAGTCCCAGGCCAGGCCCGTGGCCCGAAGCATGGGGCCCGACACGGAGCAGTTGATGGCTGTTTCCTGGGAGAGGATGCCGATGTTGCGTGTCCTCACCACGAAGACCTCGTTCTCCGTGATGAGCTGCTCGTACTCGTCAATGTAGTGAGGCATCTCCTGGACGAACTTTTTCAGGGCTGGCCAGAAGTCCTCCGGCGCGTCGTCAAAAACACCGCCCGGGCGCATGTAGCTCAGGGTGATGCGGGCGCCGCACAGCATCTCGAACAGGTCCAGGATGCGCTCCCGTTCCCGGAAGCAGTACATCAGCGGCGTGGCGAAGGCGCCCACGTCGTTGAGGAAGAAGCCCGTGGCCACAAGGTGGGAGGCTATCCTCTGTAGCTCGGCGGCGATGGTGCGCAGGTACTTGGCCCTGTCCGGCACCTCGATGCCTGCCAGCTTCTCCACGGCGATGCAGTAGGCCTGGTTGTTGGTCATGGCGGCAACGTAGTCCAGGCGGTCGGTGAGGGTGATGACCTGGACGTAGGTGCGCTCCTCGGCCAGCTTCTCCGAGCCCCGGTGCAGGTAGCCGAAGACGGGCTCCAGGTCCACTATGACCTCGCCATCGAAGGTGACGCGGAGGCGGAACACCCCGTGGGTGCTGGGGTGCTGCGGCCCAATGTTTATAGTGACGGGCTCGCTGCGGATAGCCACTGCCTTACAGCTCCTCCAGATAGTCCTTACGTAGGGGATGGCCGGGGTAGTCCTCCCACAGCATGATGCGCTTCAGGTTGGGGTGCCCATCGAACCGGATGCCCAGGAGGTCCCACACCTCCCGCTCCTGGTAGTTGGCGCCGCGCCAGACGTCGCATACCGAAGGCACCGCGGGCTCGCCTCTGCCCGGGACCCGGGTTTTCACCACAGCGCTGTGGTTGTGCTTGAGGGAGGTCAGGTGATAGACCACCTCGAAGTGGTCGATGAAGTCCACGCCGCTGATGGAGTTCAGGAAGTTGAACTCCAGTCCGGGCTCCTCTTTCAGGAACTGGGCCACCTGGCGGACGCTCTCGGGCTTCACCCACAGGGAGGTATCCTTCCATGCCTCCACCGCCTGAGGCAGCTTGGCGCTAATTCGCCGGGCCAGCTCCTCACCGCTCCAGGGGCGGGTCATACCTCTCCTCCGTCCCTGCTGGCCGGGCTTCGGGTGAGGCTGTACCTCTTGATCTTCTCGTGGAGCTGCATAATGCCGTAGAGCAGGGCGTCGGGCCTGGGGGGGCACCCCGGGACGTACACGTCCACCGGGACGATGTGGTTCACGCCGGGGACCACGCTGTAGGAGCGATAGTAGGGCCCGCCGCTGGTGGCGCACACCCCCATGGAGATGACCCACTTAGGCTCTGGCATCTGGTCGTAGATGCGGCGGATGGCCGGGGCCATCTTCCAGGTCACCGTTCCGGCCACAATCATCAGGTCGGCCTGGCGAGGAGTAGCCCGGAACACCTCCATGCCGAAGCGGGAGATGTCGAAGCGAGACATGGCGCTGGCCATCATCTCGAAGGCGCAGCAGGCCAGGCCGAAGGCCACGGGCCACACCGCCGACTTCCGCCCCCAGTTCAGCAGGGCGTCCACGGAAGTTACAACAACGTTGCGCTGAAGGTTCTCGGGGACTTCTATGAGGGGGTCAGGGAAGGGCTGCTTGCTGGTCTCCTTCAGGGTGTTGATGATCTGGCCCTCTTCACGGTCCAAGTGCCACGTCTGGGTGTAGAGAGGAGGGCGCTCAGGCATTCTATCTTCGGGCATGGCTACCTCCACTCCAGGTCCCCCTTGCGCCAGGCATAGCCCCAGGCGGCCAGCAGGATCACCAGGAACACGATCATCTCCACCAGAGCGAAGAGGCCCAGCTTGTTGAAGCGGACGGCCCAGGGGTAGATGAAGACCACCTCAACGTCGAAGACGATGAAGAGGAGGGCGTACATGTAGTAGCGGAAGTTGAACCTGGTCCACCGCCCTCCGATGGTCTCCATGCCGCACTCATAGGTCTCGTACTTCATGGGGTTGGCCTTGGTGGGCCTTACTCTGACCAGGGAAAGAAGCCAGGACAGGACAAGGACGCTAGATGGGACAATGACGGCCACTCCGGTGAAGACCATCAGGAGGGAGTACTGGCGAAAGTAATCTTCCAGCATATCTGCCCTGGCCTGTAAGTTTGTGAAGAATATACCACAACGATACAGGGCACGCAAGTGAAAAAGCACACAATCCAGCCTTGTGGCCAGAAGCCGGTGAACGGGCTGGGTGCCTTATGGCGTCGGCGTCTTGGGGGTAGGGCGACGGCCTACCCTGGCCCGCTGGCGGGCCGAGGGCACAAAAAGCCCCACCGTTCCAGGTCCATAGGGGATTATCTGGATGGCATAAGTACCAGGGGCGCGCCGTGAGGGGTGTTGGGGGGAGGGCGTGGCTGGTGGTGGGGCCTAGCCAGGGAGAGTCCGCGGGCCAGGGACTGGGCTAGCCTTCGTCCGAGTCGTCGTCCACAGAGCCCAGGTTCAGTGCTGAGCGCATATCGCTCTCGGTGTCCCTGGAGCCGTAGCTGCCGTACACGGAGACATCCAGGTAGTTCCTGAACTCCCGTACAGCCCCGCAACGGCGGCAGGTGCCCTTGCTGATGGGCCCGGACGGGCTTTCGATCATCCAGTGGTGGGCGCAGGTCGTCTCGGCCGGGTGCTGTATTGTTGTAACGCTGGTCTGAGTCATATCTCCTACCCCCTCTCCTCACCTTTCGGGAGGCCGTCCACTTATAGTGGACAATGTTGACTGAGAAACAGGACTTTCATTTTAATTGGCGCCGGGCTGCATGTCAACTGTTTTCGTAATATATCTTATCACTTCTCGTAACCCTCAATGTAACCATTCGTAACAGTGCCCTGGCCTCTCCTTGACTTCCTTGGGGGCTGGTGAGACACTGAAGGCAGCGCCTATCTACAGAATCCGGGCTTGTGTTAACAACGTGTCCGCACCCACTGGCGTCCTATCTTTCCATCTCCTCCGGCTACCCCGTTGGCAGTCTGTTTTGCCCTGCCGGCCGTATCCTTTTATATGTAAGACGGCCACAGGAACGGGGAGGTTCCCGCCGCCGGAGGCGCTCTGGTGGGTGGCCTCCGGCCCGGGGGTGGCGGCCCGGCACATCTTTGGCCCTCAGGAGAAGAGGTGTCTCCATGGGTGAGGTCCTTCGGGTAGAAGACCTGCACGTACATTTCCCCGTCAGGGACGGGGTGATAAAGGCGGTCAACGGCGTCAGCTTCTCCCTGGACCAGGGCTCCATAATGGCCCTGGTGGGTGAGAGCGGCGCTGGCAAGAGCGTCACCGCCCTGGCCATACTGGGGCTGGTGCCCTTCCCCGGCAGGGTGGTCCAGGGCAAGGTCCTGTTCAACGGCCATGATATGCTCGCCATGGACGATGCCCAGCTCCGCAAGGTCCGAGGCAAGGACATCTCCATGATCTTCCAGGACGCCCAGTCCTCCCTCAACCCCGTGATGACGGTAGGGAACCAGATACAGGAGATGCTGCTGAACCACACGGGTATGTCCAAGAAGGAGGCCCGGGCCCTGGGGGAGGAGCTGCTTCGCCAGGTGGGCCTACCCGACCCCAAACGCATCATGGGCAGCTACCCCTTCCAGCTCAGCGGTGGCATGTGCCAGCGGGTGATGATCGCCATGGCTGTGGCCTTGAAGCCCAAGGTCATCATCGCCGACGAGCCTACCTCGAACTTGGCGTGACCCTCCAGGCCGAGATCCTGTGGCGCCTAAAGTCCATCACCAAGGACCTGGGCACGGCTATCCTGCTCATCACCCATGACATGGGTGTGGTGGCTAGGGTGGCCGACCGGGTGACGGTGATGTATGGCGGCAGGGCTATGGAGCAGGCGGACCTTAGGGACTTGTTTCGCCGGCCGCTGCACCCGTACACATGGGGCCTGCTCCAGGCGGTGCCGAGGCTGGATGAGGTCGGCGCTCGCCTGCGCCCTCTGGCCGGCTCGCCGCCCCACCTGTTCCAGGACTCCACCCTATGCCCTTTCCTGCCCCGGTGCCCCAAGGCCATCAACACCTGCCGGCTGGAGCCGGCGCCATCACTGTCGGAGCTGGAGCCCGGCCACCTGGCGGCCTGCTACAACCACATTCGCCACGACTGAGGGGGCTGTCTGGGGGAGTGCGGAGGGGGCACCCCGCTAGGGCCGTGACGTCATGGCCAGGCCCACCAAGGAGCCGATGAGAGCCCCCAAGGCGCCTCCAGAGAGCACCGAGCCAGCGAAGAAGAACCAGCGAGATACTGCCAGGTCGCTGGCGGTGGCCGAGCCCTGAGACGACATGACGACCACCAGCCCCACGATGATCCCTATGACCACGCCAGCCACCAGGCCGATGCTGCCCAGCCGCTGGGCGGTGACCGTCAGATTCCGGTCCACGTCGGAGAGCCGGCCTTCCTCCACAGGTATCTGCTGGCTGTAGGGCGAGTACATGACCCCCAGGACCAGGCCGTACACCAGGTGAAGGACCAGGTTCCCCAGGGTGGGCAGGGGGCCGGCGCCTGTGTCCAGGCCGAAGAACCCCCCTCCTACCAGGGGCAGGAAGGCGATCAGGGAGAGGATCCAGAGCACCAGGGAAAACAGGACTCCCCTCAGCCATCCCGGACCGGGCAGCCGGGGCTCGGCGAAGTAGGCGTAGATGACGGCCCAGCCCAGCCCGGCCACGGCGTGCACCGCCATGGCCAGGTACAGGTTGTCTGCCGCCAGACTGATGACCTGGTTGTCGGCCAGGGCCTCTATCCAGCCCGAAAGCACACTCCCTGGCGCCATGGTGTCGGATAGAAGAATGGCGATGGCGTATGCGGCGAAGAAGGCCAGGGTCATCATCACCGTAGCGACGAAGCCCGAGAATATGGCCCGCGGCAGCCATTCGCTTTGCAGCGTAGGAGGCCTTAGCCAGCCCATAGGCCACCTCCTTGGGGTAGGGTGGGCACGCCTGGCTGGGTCTTTAGCCCGTCGTCCGTAGGGACTGACCAGGTGCCCCGGGATCCAGCGTGGAAGATGTAGGTGTAATAGACATAATAGATTACGAACATAAGTATAGTCTTAGATGAGGGGATGGGTAAAGACGTCGCGGGGGAGGGGGGTGGGCCTAGGGCCTACGGGACGGACCGGGAGCGGCTAACTGGCTGACCAGTAGCTCCAGGGCGATGTCCTGGTCCAGCCGGCCGGTCTTCACGGCCAGGTCGGCCTCCAACAGGCCTCGGTACAGGGCCTTCAGACTGGGCCAGGGATGGCGTCGGGCCTGCTCCAGGGTTCTGCGCAGGGCGAAGTCGGCGGAGATGGACAGGCGCTGGCCCACCTCCTGTTCGGAGGCACCCCCCTCCACCAGCTCCTTGGCCAGCACCACTAGCCTGAGCTGTCGGGCCAGCATGGCCAAGATGTAGGGCATGGGCGCGCCGCTGGCCCGCAGCCGCCGGGTAAGCTGCACAGCGGCCGGCAGCCGGTGCTCCAGCAGGGCGTCCACCGCGGCGAAGATGCTGGCCTCCCGCTCCTGGGGCACCAGCAGCCTCACATCCCGCTCCTCGATGGCCCTGCCGCTGGCGTACAGGCACAGCTTCTCCATCTCGTTATCCAGGGCGTGAAGGTTGTTGCCCACTAGCTGGACCAGCACCTTGATGGCCCCCGGGCTGATGCTGCCTCCCCTGGTGGTGGCCCGTTCTTTGACCCAGCGGTTAAGCTCCTCCCCGGCCAGGTTGGGAAAGGCGCGAACCTCGGCCAGGGAGCGCAGCCGGCGGAGGAGCGGGTTCTGCGGGCTCACCCGCCCGTCCACCAGGGCCAGGATGTTAGTGGGCGGCATCCCCTTGACCACCTCGGCCAGGCCCTCCCAGGCCTCCAGGGCGGAATGGCCCTTTCCAGCCTCGGAGCCGCGGGCGGTGCGGGACTCGGCCATCTCCAGCAGCCCCTCCAGCACCACCAGGCGCCGTTCTGCCAGGAAGGGTACTGCCCAGCAGTAGCCCTGCACCTCGGCCAGGCTGGTCTGGGAGGCCGGCAGCCTGTGGTAATTGGAGTCCCGCACCTCGGGCGGCCCCACCTGGGCCTCCAAGTGGCGTAGGGCCTCGGCCATGGCCCAAGAATTCTGCCCGTGGAAGATGTAGAGCATATGCCTCATCTGGAAGGCGGTACGTGGTTTTCAGCATACCACACTGGCCCGTATAATGGCAGGGATGGAGATAGCGATTCTCGGCTTGCCCCAGAGTGGCAAGACCACGGTGTTCAACGCCCTCACCCGGGGCGCCGCCGAGTCCTCTAGCAAGGGCGCGCCGGTGGGCGCCATCCAGACCGGCGTCGTCAAGGTGCCTGACCCCCGCCTGGAGGCCCTGGCTGGCCTCTTCCGGCCCCAGAAGGTGGTGCCAGCCGAGGTCACCTACTGGGACCTTCCTCCCGTCCGGGAGGAGGCTGTCGCCAAGGGCATCAGCGGCGTGTATTTGAACCAGCTCCAGAAGGCGGATGGTCTGATGGTGGTGGTCCGCGCCTTCCAGGACCCCTCGGTGCCCCACCTGGAGGGGGGCGTGGACCCCCACCGAGACGCCGAGACCATGCTCATGGAGCTGGCTTTCTCCGACCTGGCTATCCTGGAGCGCAGGTTGGAACGGTTGCGCCTGAGCCTTAAGGGGGCCAAGGCCAGCGAGCGGGAGGCCATCCAGCGCGAGGAGGCGTTCATGCAGGGGATCCGCCAGGCTCTGGAGCGGGGTGTCCCCATCCGCGAGCAGGCCGTCCGAGGCGAGCCCCTTCTGGCCAACTACCAGTTCCTCACGGCCAAGCCGTTGCTCCTGCTCTTCAACGTGGGAGAGGAGTCGTTGCCTGACCTCTCGACGCTAGAGGAGGAGTTCCGCCAGCGCTACCAGCGGCCGGGGGTGGGCGTGGCTGTCCTCTGCGCCAAGCTGGAGGCGGAGCTTTCCCAGCTTTCGCCAGAGGAGGAGCAGCAGTTCCGCCAGTCCCTGGGGCTGGCGGCTGGGTACCTGGAGAGGGTGGTGCGCCTGTCCCTGGAGATGCTGCAGCAGATCTCCTTCTTCACCGGCGGCCCCAAGGAGGTGCGGGCCTGGACCATCGCCAGGGGCACATCGGCCGTCAAGGCCGCCGGCCGCATACACTCGGACATGGAGCGGGGCTTCATCCGGGCGGAGGTGGTGGCCTACAACGACCTGATGGCTGCCGGCTCCATGGCCGAGGCCCGCCGGCGGGGTGTGCTGCGCACGGAGGGCAAGGCCTATCAGGTCCAGGACGGCGACGTCATAACCTTCCTGTTCAACGTCTGAGGCCTCGAGGTTCTGGTGTCCGTCCGGGTGGTACCTCTGCCCCTCCCCATAGGTTGAAGGACGTAAACATGACCTCCAGGGATACCACAACTGGGCCTGGTGGGGCGTTGGCAAGGCTACGCCCTGCCCCAGGCTAACGAAAAGGAACTGGACGGATTTGTCCCAACGTGTCTGAAAAAGTTCAGATAGATATGAGACAGTAGGCGTGGAAAAGTAGAAGCAGAAGGGGCCACACTTCTGGGTGAGAATAGACCAGAAAGGAGGTGG
>DAOUBE010000154.1:0-4790 GCA_034432835.1 Dehalococcoidia bacterium
GGAAAGCCGGGGAAGTTCTCGATGCGTTCCGCGTTGATGATCTGGCCGCCGGGGGCCACGCGCTCCAGGACCAGGGTCTCGAGGCCGTGGCGGGCGGCATAGAGACCGGCCGTCAGCCCTGCCACGCCGGCGCCTACCACCACGACATCATAGCTCTCCAAGGGGTACTCCCATCAAGACGCTACCACGGGCGGGCCAGTAGTCTCCTCGAACACCCTTACCCTGCTGGGCCGGACCAGCATCCGGTTTATGCGCTCGTCCATCTTCTGGCGGAAGTCGTCCAGCACCCACCTGTCCTAGTGCTCCTTGCTTGCCCAGACGCTTAGCACCATGTACACCCGGGGGTTATCCAGGGCACGCCAGGTCTCGCCGTAGAGGTAACCCCTCTGGCGCACCGCCTCGCTGCGCAACTGGCGCAGCATCTCCCACACCGCCTCTTCGTACCCCCTCTTCACCGTGCGCTCAATAAGTACCTTAATGGCCATCTGGACCCTCACCTCCTTGCTCCCTTTCCCAATCAAGGGGAGTAGGGATAGAGATGGGGGTACCCTCCATACCCCCAGGACCCCTTGTCCCCATCTGCGGGTGACTGTGGAGGACACTAGAGACAATAGCGAGGCCCGGGCGGAAGACATGCCCTATCTATCAGGGCTAAGGTGTGGCGGAGGGCTATCAGACAATTCCCTCCCGGCGCATGGCCGTGACCGCCTCCTCAAAGGCAGCCAGGGTGTCGTCGATGTCTTTGGCGGTGTGGACGGCGGAGACCAGGAAACCCCGGCCCCCCATCACATCCACTCCGGCGTTGAGCATGGTCCGCTTGAAGGCCTGCTGAATGGCGGGGCGGTTGGCCTTCTTGATCTGGTCGTGGGGCATGGTGCACAGCTCACGGTCGCAGTCGCAGTCGGCCCAGGTGATGTTGATGACCGAGGCGATGCCGTGGGCGTGGCCCGGCACCTCCATCCGGCTCAAGACCTCGTTCAGGCCACGCTTCAGCCGTTGGGCAGCGGCATCGGCCTGCTGGTTGATGGGCTGGGAGGCCAGCATCTCCAGGCACACGGAGCCCGCCACAGCCGAAAGGGGATTGGCGTTGAAGGTGCCTGGGTGGGAGATGCGGCGCCGGCTGTCCCACTCGGGGTCGCCCCGGAAGGCGATCATGTCCAGGATGTCGGCCCGGCCACCCACGGCACCCCCAGGGAGGCCGCCAGCCAGGATCTTGGCCATGGTCGTAAGGTCGGGGGTGATGCCGAAACGGCCCTGGGCGCCCCCGGCCGACACCCGGAAGCCCGTCACCACCTCGTCCATGATGAACAGCACGCCGTGGCGGCGGGTCAGGTCACGAAGCTGGTGAAGGAACTCCGGCTGGACGGGATAGTAGCCCATGTGGGCGCCGGTGGGCTCGATAATCACTGCGGCAATGTCTTTGTCCTGCTGTAGAGTCCGCTCCACGGCCTTGATGTCGCCGGGGGCAGCACCACCATAGTTCCCAGGGTGGCCTGGGGGATCCCAGGGGCGGGCCGGTCGGAGCCTGCCATGGCGTAGTCCTGCCAGCCGTGGAAGTGGTCCTGGAACTTGACTATCTTGTTCTTGCCTGTGAAGGCCCTGGCCAGCCGAAAGGCCATGAGGGTAGCCTCGGTGCCCGAAGAGTGAAAGCGTATCTTTTCGATGGAGGGCATCAGGGCCATGACAGCCTCGGCCCAGCGGATCTCCAGCTCGGTACAGGCGCCCACATGGGTACCCTTGGCTACCTGCTCCTGCACCGCCGACACCACGGCGGGGTGGCAGTGGCCCAGGATGAGGGCGCCGTGGCCCATGACGTAGTCGATGTACTCGTTCCCGTCCACGTCCCACTTGCGGGAGCCGCTGGCGTGGGTGATGTAGGTGGGGAAGGGGGTGACGTAGCGGGTATCGTGGGTGACGCCTCCGGGGAAGAGCCTGCTGGCCTTTTCGTAGAGCTGCTTGGACCGGGCGTGCTTCTGGGTGTATAGCTCTGAAACGCTGGTCATGGCTACTCCTTTCGTCCCTGGGCGGCGATAGGCGTATGATAAGATAAGTGGTGCCTTGTGGCAAGGTAGGCCACGCCCGCGCCCGCGGTCGTGGAGGGCGCGTTTCAACCTGCCATAGCCTGGCGCAGGCTAGATGGGGAGTCTAGGAACCCCTTATGTGCCTAAAGTTCTGCCGTCCGCAGGGAAGTCTCCACTACGTAAACACCCTTTGAGAGCCATGCGCCAGACCCGGCATGGCAGGGCCTGGTGATGCTGATATCCTGCCCACTTAACCCTTGCCAAATGCAGGAGGGGAGAGCTGGTGAGGCCAGGAGGCGTTTATGAAAAGCTACCTTTCACACCTTGAGTGCACGGTTTGCGGAAAGGCCCTGGACCACCGGCAGGCGGTGCGGACGTGCCCGGACTGCGGCAAGGTGCTCTTTCCCCGTTACGACCTGGCCAGGGTGAGGAGAGAGGTCTCCCGAGAGGTCTTGGTGGGAAGGCCGGCCATATTGTGGCGTTTCTACGAGCTACTGCCGGTGCTGGACCCGGCCAGCGTGGTCAGCTTAGGGGAGGGCGGCACGCCCCTGCTGAAGGCCGAGGCCCTGGGCCGGAAGCTGGGCCTGCCCAGCCTCTACGTCAAGGACGAAGGCCTGAACCCCACGGGCACCTTCAAGGCCCGGGGCCTCTCCGTCGCCGTCTCCAAGGCTAAGGAGCTGGGCGTCCGGCGCCTTACCATGCCCTCGGCGGGCAACGCGGCCGGGGCCATGGCCGCCTACGCCGCCCGGGCCGGCCTGGAGGCTTATGTGTTCATGCCCAGGGACGCCCCCGAGGCCAACCGCAAGGAGTGCCTGGCCTACGGTTCCCACCTGACCCTGGTGGACGGCCACATCGGCGACGCCGGCAAGCTTTCGCGGCAGAGGGCGGCCCAGGAGGGCCTCTTCGACCTCTCCACCCTCCAGGAGCCCTACAGGGTGGAGGGGAAGAAGACCATGGCCCTGGAGCTGGCCCAGGACCTGGGCTGGCACACCCCTGACGTCATCCTCTACCCCACCGGGGGTGGCACGGGCATCATCGGGATGTGGAAGGCCTTCGGGGAGCTTATGGAGCTGGGCTGGGTGGAGGGCCCCATGCCCCGCTTCGTGGCGGTCCAGGCCCAGGGCTGCCAACCCATCGTGGCGGCCTTTCACCAGGGCAAGGACAGGGCGGAGCCGTGGCCCCTTCCCCAGACCGTGGCCCAGGGCCTGAAGGTGCCTGGGCCCTTCGCCGACTACCTTATCCTGCGCATTGTGCGCGAGACGGGAGGGACCGCCCTGCCCGTTCCCGACGAGGAGATGGTGCGGGCCATGGCGGAGATGGCCCGAGAGGAGGGCATCCTGCCCTGCCCCGAGGGTGCCGCCACCCTGGCTGCCCTGAAGCGGCTGGTGGCCCAGGGCTACTTCCGCGGCGACGAGCGCATCGTCTTGCTGAACACCGGCTCTGGCCTGAAGTACATGGAGCTAGTGTCGGGGGAGGCACCTCAGGCGCATGGCGCCGGCGCCTGAGGTGGCCCAGATATCCAGGGGTCGTCACCCACGCCCAACTTGGGGGTACCCTAGGATGTAGGTGATGGCGCCCAGGGGCCCGTCCCGCCCGATCTCCCAGGCGTAGCCGTCCTTGGGCAGCGAGCCCACGATCTCCCGCAGTTCCTGTACCGAGCACAGCCGCAGCCCTGAGGCCAGGGCATCCCAGAAGACAAAGAGGGGGACTATGGGGATGAGGTAGGTCCACAGGAGGCGACTCCAGCGGAAGGGCCGGATGAAGGGGGTGGAGAGCAGCACGCCTATGGGGTTGCCCAAGAGCAGCATGGGCGGAGGGGGAGGGACCCGGGCGCTGAGGTCGAACACGGCGATGGGCCGCCGCTGCCTTTGGGCATCTTCCAGGATGCGCCGCACCAGGGCTGGCCGCAGGTGGTGAAGGAAGAAGGACATGGTCCGAAGCCCGGTGAGATGGGGCGGGACGGCGGTAGCGTCCACGGGCTGGGCGACAAAGTCTATGGCGCCGCCCGAGCGCTCCTTGATGAGCTGGAAGGCGGAGATGTTAGGGAACTTGTCCGTCAGGGTAATGTGGACGCCGTTGCCAGACTGGGCCAGCTCTCTCTGGATGGCCAGTACGGGGCCTCCGCCGCCAGAGCCCATGTCCACCACCTCTTTACTGCCCGTGGCTACAAGCAACTGGCGCAACCGGGGCACCACGGGCCGGTAGAGGCGCCCTCGCTCCCACAGGAAGCGCAGGAAGTCTGTCCCAGCGTCGCGGATGGACCTGGGGAACCACTCCAGGTCCTCGAACTCGAACAGGTGGATGCGTCTCACACAGACCTCGCTGGACAATAGTCGCTGCCATTGTAGCGAGTCCTGAAGCTAGGCGGTAGGTGGCCGGACCGCCCCTGGGTGCTGTTTGCTGGGCCTTGGTGTCCTGCTGGGGCGCTGTTTCTTCACGGTGGCGTACCCCCGACCCTCTCGCCCGGGCCAGGGGATGGGGTGTCACCCCGAGGGGGCGCAGCGACCGAAGAATCTGGTGGTGGAGAGAGGGACTCCCAACCCCACCAGATTCTGGACCTTGTACCTAGGGCTCAGAACAATCCTTCATCCTCCGGCCCAGTGGTCCCCTTTCTCAATGGAGACAGATGCGGGCAGCACCCCGCACATGCAAACAGGACCACCCCTGCCGTGTCTGAAAAAGTTCAGATAGATATGAGACAGTAGGCGTGGAAAAGTAGAAGCAGAAGGGGCCACACTTCTGGGTGAGAATAGACCAGAAAGGAGGTGG
>DAOUBE010000155.1:0-5077 GCA_034432835.1 Dehalococcoidia bacterium
CGCCCTGCACCCACTCTTCACCTTCCCTGGTCACATACCTTTAGTGACCACCTCAGGGAAGTGTGGGTCAAGGGCGAGCCCTTGTCCCCTGCACCCTGGCCCCACTCTTACCCCTCTCTCTCCAAGGCATGCCCCGCACCCTCCCAAGGAAAAGGATGAGGGTCAACTTGGCCTAGGGCGGGAGCCCTTAGAGTACTGGGCTTCCCAGGAACCGAGCTCTTCAGTCGCTCCAGGCCACAAAGGGCCTGGGCACCGGCCGTGGGATGCCGGAACGCCGCACCAAATAGTCTTGTCGCCCCGGCCCAAAGGCTGCGGGTCAGGAGATTTCGGTTAAAGCAGGCCCTCTCGCTCCAGCCAGCCCTCCAGCTCGGTGAGGGTACGGATGGATGGTACGTTGTCGGAGGGGGGGTGGTGGCCGTAGCGGTCCAGCAGCACCGCCCGGATGCCCACGCCTCGAGCGCCCAGAACGTCGGACTCGTACTGGTCCCCTACGTGGATGGCCTGGGAGGGCTCCACCCGGGCCCACTGGAGGGCGGCACGGAATATGGGTGGGTGGGGCTTCTCCGCCCCGGCCTCCTCGGAAGTCACGATGAAGTCCAGGTGGCCCTCCAGTCCCAGGCCTCCGGCCATGGCGGGCATGTTGCGCCGCAGATTGGAGATTCCCCCCAGGGTCAGCCCGCGGGCCTTGAGGCCCTCCAGGGTGGAGAGGGCGTCGTCGAACAGGGCCAGGCGGGTAGGAATCTTCTGCACCTCCCTCCACACCTGGCCTGCCACCTCCTCGGACACCTCCAGGCCCGCGCCCTGGAGTATGCGCTGCTCGTACCGCGAGAAGAAGTGCTGGCGCTCTTCGGGGGAGCGCTGGGCCAGGGGCTGGCGGGCGTTCTCCTGGTTGAAGAAGCGGTCAGCCAGGGCGTAGCCGCGGAGCAGTCCTTCCCTGGAGACTGGGAGCCCTAGCTGGGAGCAGGCGGCAAGCTGGACCTCCTCCACGGGAGGCCAGAAACGCACCAGGGTGTTGTACAAGTCGAAGAAGACGGCTTTGATCATTCCGTTTGCTCCTTGGAGCTGTGCCAGCGGCCAGTCGCCTGACCAAGGGACTTGCCTTCAACTCTTATTGTACGACGGCTGCCGGGGCATGGGGGTTCCCCGGTGGTGGTAGCCTCCTGCGGCTACGCCTCCCGCGCCAGGGTGGCTCCCCACACCGAGGCGGCCCCGGCCTCTCGCAGGGCCAAGGCACAGGCGGAGAGGGTGCTCCCCGTGGTGCAAACGTCGTCCACCAGGATGATGCGCAGGCCCTTAACGCCTCCCCTGCACTGGAAGGCACCTTCCACGTTGTGCCGCCGCTGCTCCAGGTTGGCTGAGCGGGCCTGGGCAGGTGTGGGCCTGAGCCGCACCAGGGCCTGGTCTAACACAGGGAGCCCGAGCAGCTTGCCCGCCTGGCGTGCCAGCAGAGAGGCTTGGTTGTAGCCTCGCTCCCGCTCCCGCCGGGGGTGGAGAGGTACTGGCACCAGGGCGTCGCCGGGGATGGCGGCGCTCTTTATCTGCTCCGCCAGGTAGGTGCCCAGGACCGGAGCGATGGCCCGGAGGCCCTGGTACTTCAGCTTGTGGATGGCCTCCCGGACCACGCCCTCCATGAGGAAGGGTGCGCGGATGCCGTCCAAGGCCAGGGGCGACTCCTGGCACCGAGGGCACAGGTCGCCCTCTGGCAGCGGCTGCACGCACAGGTGACAGAAGGGAGGCGTTAGCCGGGGAAGCATCTCCTGGCAGCGCTGGCAGAGGAAACGCCCATAGACGCCGCAGCCCACGCATCGGGGCGGCAAGAGGAAGTCCAGGACGCCCTGGGCCAGGCGCTCCACGGTGGACCTCATAAGCCCTCGCCGGCAGAGAGATGGCAGCCGTATCATACACCAACGGTGGCCGGCACGGTGGAGGCGGGCCCTCACCCCGGTCCGGGGAGGACCTCTCCCAGGCCTCTAGACAGCGCGGCCGCCATGGGAGTAGGGTGGCCCGCCGATGGTGCTAAAATGGAGCTAAGCTACGGGCACCTTGGCCCGGTGAGGGAGGTGACAGTGGGTCTCCAGTACACCATCCAGGCACGTAATGTGCTCCTCACGCCGCAGCTTAACGAATACGTCAGCAAGAAGATGAGGCGTATAGAGCGGCATCTGCCCTTCGATACCACCGCTGGAGTGGAGTTCACCCAGGAGGGGACGGCCTCCCTGGATGACAGGGTGGTGGCCCAGATTATCCTGGACATGAAGGGGAAGACCCTGGTGGCCCAGGAGAGAGGCTCTACGCCCTTCACCGCCATCGACGCCGCCATAGATGAGATGGACCGGCGGCTGAAGGACTACAAGAACAAGGTGTACCGGAAAGAGAAGGGCAACAAGTCCGGGTACAGCCCGAGGTTTGGAGGTTAGGGGTCACGGGAAGCGGCCCTAACCCCTAACCTCCTATCCTTAACCCCTGCTCTCTTAGCCATAAACTCGTTATCTGGCTTGTCCACCGCCGTCCTGCTGGGAATCGCCGGCGCTAAGGTTGAGGAAGGGCCGAAGCAGGGAGGTGAACTCCATGGGGAAGACGAACTTGGTGGCGGGACTCTCGCCTAGTTGCTTCAGCGTCTCAAAGTACTGAAGGCTCATGGTCTTGGCGTCCACGTTGCGGGCCACCTGGAAGATGGTGTTCAGCGCCATGCTGAAGCCCTCGGCGCGGAGGATGGCGGCCTGGCGCTCACCCTCGGCCCTCAAGATCTGGGCCTGGCGCTCGCCCTCAGCCTGCAGGATGGCGCTCTGCTTCTCGCCTTCCGCGCGGTTGATGGCGGCCTGGCGCTGGCCCTCCGACTCGGTGATCTCGGCGGTCTTGATGGAGTAGGCCGACTTCTCTCGCTCCATGGCCGCCTTGACGCCCTCGGGCGGGTCGATCTCGTTGATCTCCACCTGGCGTACCTTGACGCCCCAGCGGGCGGTGACCTCATCCAGACGGATCTGGAGGGCGTCGCGAATCTTCTCGCGCTCTGACAGGGCGACGCTCATGGTGGTGCCGCCGATGACCGCGCGGAGAGTAGCCACGGCCAAGTTAAGCACCGCTGCCTGGAAGTCCTCCACCTCCAGCACCGCCTTCTCGGCCTCGTCGTCCATCACCTTGAAGTACACCACGAAGTCGATGTTCACTACCACGTTGTCCAGGGTGATGTATTTCTGCGTGGGAACTCGTACCACGCGCTCTCGAAGGTCCACCAGGCGCCCTGTCTCCACGAAGGGGATGACAAAGCGAAGCCCGGGCCCCTTGGTCTCCTTGAAACGGCCCCACCGCAACACCACCAACCTCTCGAACTGCTTTACCACTACCAGTCCTGCAGCCATAGCACCCCCTTAAGAGAAAGGTTGACCCATAGAATAATCTATAAGTCCGAATAGTCCTACCCTGGGTTAGGATGGCGTCAAGACACGGTGGTGGAAGGGCCGGGTTGTGGAGGGGTTTCCTCCCTGGCCCTGGTTACCTTGAGGGTTAGACCTTCCATGCCGACTACGCGGACCCTCTCCCCAGCCAGGATAACATTACCATCCTCGGCCACCGCCGTCCAGACCTCGCTCCCCACATGGACCGTCCCCCTGGGCGCCAGGTCCGAGGTTACCGTCCCGACAGCTCTCACAAGCCTGGTGCTGAGCTTCTCCTCCCCTGGGGCGTGCCTGGACTGGTAGGCTGTCCAGAGGACCCATCCCCCGATGAGAGCCATGACCCCCGCCGTAGAGCCCAGTACCCACCAGCTCACCCCTATGCGGGGCAAGGTGGGCGAGGGCGTGCCGAACTGGAAGAAGAGCAGGAAGCCCCCCAGAAGGAAGCTGATGAGGGCCCCGACTCCTAAGATCCCGAAGCCAGATACCTGAAGCTCCAGGACGAAGAGGACCGCCGCCAGGCCCAGAAGGGCTACCCCCGCCCAGTTCACGGGCAGGTTGCCGAAGGCCAGGAAGGCCAGGATAAGGGAGATGGCCCCCAGCACCCCTGGAAGGACCAGGCCAGGGTTCAGCAGCTCTATGACCACGCCCAGGCCTCCCAGGGAGAATAGGAGGAAGGAGATGTTGGGGTCAGAGATAAAGTCCAGGAAGCTGTCCACCAGGCTCTTATTGGCACGGCGGACCTCGGCGCCCAGGGTGTTCAGGGTGACGGGGCCTGTGTCCAAGGTGACGGTCTGACCGTCCAACTTCTGGAGGAGGTCTTCCAGGTCATCGGCCATAAAGTTCACCACGCCCAGCTCCACAGCCTCGGTGGCGGCGAAGGATGTGGCCTGAAGGACCGTCTCCTCCAGCTTCTCCACGTTACGGCCTCGTTCCTGGGCGATGGCGCGCATGAGGGCGGCGGCGTCCTGGGTGGCCTTGTTAGCCAGGGTCTCGGGCAGCTCCTCGCCCCCAGCACCCACGGGGCTGGCGGCGCCGATGTTGGTGCCCGGGGCCATGACGGCCAGGTGGGCAGCGGCGGTGATGAAGGTGCCGGCTGAGGCAGCCCGGGCGCCCCTGGGGGCCACGAAGACCACAGTGGGCACCCTGGCGTTGAGCATGTCCTCCACAATGAGGCGGGTGGAGTCCAGGAGGCCACCTGGTGTGTCCAGCCGTATAATCACCGCCTGGGCCCTGTCCCTCTCACCGGCCTGGATGACCCGCCGGATGTAGCGCTGGGTCACGGGGTTAATGATGCCGTCCACCTCGCCCAGCATCACGTGGCGCTGGGAGTCCTGGGCCAGGGCAGAGCCCAGCGCCCCCAGGGCCACGGCCACCACACAGAGGCCCAGGACCAGGAGTCTCAACAGGCCTAATCCCCTTGAAGTGGACACGTGGCAACCCCTCCATGCCCTGCCGCAGCAGGTGTCCTCAAAGTCATATTGCCCTGAGGCCGCATGCTTGTCAACACGGCACGCCTTGGCAGGGCACTCCCTGGGGGGTAAGAGTGGGGCCAGGGGTGCAGGGGACAAGGGCTCGCCCTTGACCCACACTTCCCTGAGGTGGTCAGTGAGAGCATGTGACCAGGGAAGGTGAAGAGTGGGTGCAGGGCGAGCCCTGCCGGGTGGGTGGGACCAAACCCAATC
>DAOUBE010000156.1:0-7188 GCA_034432835.1 Dehalococcoidia bacterium
GTCCGATGGCATTGGCACCTCCTGGGACATAGCTCCCGACGGAAGCAAGATAACCTTCAAGGTCAGGAGTGGAGTCCAGTTCCATGGAGGCTATGGGGAGGTCACCGCCCAAGACGTAGAGTTTAGCTTCAACGATGCCATGAGGGAGGGATCTCTCTTCACCCGCGCCGCCCGGGAGAACACCTGGACCCAGCGGTGGGAAGCCATTGACCAGCAAACCGTGGTGCTCCACCTGAAATTCCTGGACCCTCAGTGGGAGTTCCACCTCTCCAACAAGGGCGATACCACTACCCCCATCGTCAGCAAGAAGGCCTTCGACACTCTGGGGCCTGACAAGTTCAACGTCACCGATGCGGGTACGGGGCCCTTCAAGGTTGTCAAATGGGAAGCGGGCAACGAGATTGTCCTTGAATACAACCCGGACTACTATCGCGAGCCTGCAAAGGTGCAGAGCGTGAGATATGTGGCCATACCTGAGGCTGCCACTCAAATCGCGGCCTTGGAGACCGGTGAGATGGACATTGGCCAGGTACAGCTACAGTTTGTGAAGAATACTGTGGCAAGAATAAATGGACGCACACAGATCATTGGGCCGGAGAGCCATTCAGATATCAACTTCTCCGGCAACTACTGGGCCACCAAGAACAGGGAGACGGGGGAGACGGTCTTCCCTAGACCTGGCTTCAAACCAGACGCAGACCACCCGTGGATAGGAGACCCCCGGGACCCGAACAGCATGGAGCGGGCCCGCAAGGTCAGGTGGGCACTGGCCATGGCCATCGACCGCGAACTGATTGTACAGCGCCTTACCGACGGCCTGGGTAGGGTGAACTATTCCGTCTTTGGATTTAGGCCCGACCAAAAAGGTATCTGGAAGGATGAGTGGGTCATACCCTACGATCCCGAAGGTGCAAAGAGGCTCCTGGCAGAGGCGGGCTACAGTCAAGGCCTATCTTTAACCCTCTGCGCCTGCATACCAGGTGGCGGGTCCTCCCCACTGGCTGAGGCAGTGGGACAGATGTGGGGAGAGATAGGCGTCAACGTGACCGTGGACAAAACCGCCTACGATATCAGTAGGCCCAGGGTGGTTGACAGGACCATGGACATACCCTGGGTATGGGGCTGGAACTACTCCCTGCCTGACGAGCCCATGGGTATATGGATGAGGCCCTCCACAGGCTTCTCCAGGGGCTTTGAGCTCCCTGACGAGATGACAGACCTCACCTATGCTAACTTCAACGAGGTTGACCGGGACAAAAGAATTCAGAACAACATCAAGCTCCAGGACTACCTCAGCCACTGGATGCTGGCAGTGCCCATCTACTCCTCGGCTACGCCCTTCATAGTCTCGCCCAGGGTTGCCGATTGGAAACCTAATATGGCCAAGTTTGGTTTCTTTAACTCGCCTGAGACGGTGGTCCTTAAGTAGAAGGGCAAAGGAGAAGGCGTCAAGAAACAGGGTGCCTGACATGCCTAAGGGAGAAAGGGCGAGCTATGACCAGATTTGTACTGCGAAGACTAGCCTATGGCGTGGTCATGGTGATCCTGGCCACCATGTTTGTATTCTCCCTTTCGCGCCTTGCGGGGGACCCCCGAAATCTCTACCTGGGCCAGGAGGGCATTTACGTAACCAAGGAGACTTGGGAGGCCTGGGGAAGGGAGATGGGCCTGGACAAACCCCTGCCAGTGCAGTACACCATCTGTTTTTCTAAAGCCCTCAAGGGGGACTTTGGGACGTCCCTCAGCGAGAAGGCCAACGCCCGCAACGTGATAGCCAAGCGCATACCCGCCACATTACAACTGGCGGGGGCCGGCTTCCTCTGGGCTACAGCCGTGGGCGTGCCCCTGGGTGTTCTGGCCGCAGTGAAGAGAGGCACCATCTGGGACCTGCTGGGGCGTATCTTCGCTCTTCTGGGGCAGACCCTGCCGGCCTTCTGGGTGGGGCTAATGCTCATCTTGGTGTTCGCCGTCTGGCTAGACCTGCTACCCACCTCCCAGAAAGGCGGGCTCAAGAACCTCATCCTTCCCTCCGTCACCCTGGGCTGGGCGGCCAGCGCCGGGTTCCTCCGCCTGCTACGATCGTCCATGCTGGAGGTCCTGGACTCAGAGTACGTCAAGCTGGCCAAGGCCAAGGGTGTCTCCCTCACCGCTGTCATCTGGAAGCACGCCTTTAAGAACGCCATCATTGTGCCTCTAACTTATGCCGGCCTCCTCCTCGCCACCTTCTTGACCGGGACAGTGGTAGTGGAGACGGTCTTCGCCTGGCCCGGTATCGGCCGTCTGGCGGTACAGGCGGTCTTCCAGAACGACTTCCCCGTCATGACAGGGCTTGTCATGCTCTTCACTGTGGTCTATGTGGGCATGAACCTTGCGGTGGACATACTCTACGGGTTCATCGATCCGAGAATCCGTTATGCATAGCGGGTCCCGTAATGGACAGTGCTTTAGAGTTTGAGAGGGCCTACCAGACGCGGAGGCGCTGGCTTGGCAGAACGCTCTACGTTTTGCGCCGCTGGCCCATTTTACCCATGATGATAGTGGCCGGGCTGGTGTTTGTTGCCGTTTTCGCCCCACTGCTAACCCCCCATGATCCCCGGCGTGGGAGCTTACGCGAGTCTAACCTTCCGCCCATGTGGATGGAGGGGGGCACCATCAGACACCCCTTAGGGACCGACACTGTGGGCAGGGACATCTTGACCCGCATATTCTACGGCAGCCGGATATCCCTGATGATCGCCGGCATCGTCCTGGCCTCGGGGGCAGTCTTCGGCACCACCCTGGGGCTTGTGGCGGGGTACGCCGGCGGCAACGTGGACGAGTTAATTATGAGGTATTTCGACTTTACCCTGGCCATTCCTTTTCTGGTGGTGGCCATGGTCACCGTCATCGTCTTCGGTCAGAGCCTTACCCTCATTATTGTGCTGCTGGTGGTCTTCAGCGGGGGTGGCTTCGCCCGACAGGCCAGGGCCATAACTCTGTCCCTGAAGACCATTGACTATGTGGCCATGGCAAAGGTAGCGGGAGCCTCCCACGTTAGAATCATCGTGAAGCACATCTTGCCGGGGGTTATCAATACCGTTGTGGTCCTGGCCAGTCTCAGTATAGGCGGCCTGATTCTGGCCGAGTCCACCCTAAGCTTCCTGGGTGTGGGCATCCCCGCCCCCACCCCAGCTTGGGGGCTGATGGTGGCCGACGGTCGCGACTACCTCCGGACCGCCTGGTGGATCTCCACTTTCCCGGGCCTGGCCATCTTCCTTACCGTCTTCTCCGCCAACTTCCTGGGAGACTGGCTGCGAGACCGGCTGGACCCCAGGCTGCGTCAGTTGTAGGGACCGATAATTATGGAGGAACGAGGACGGCTCCAGGACACCTCCAGGAAGCTACTTATGTACAGCTTCCCTTCCCTTCTAGGCACCACCCTGCGAGACTACCTGTCCGAGATAAAAAAGGCTGCCCAAGGCTTCCGGGTGGTACTCCTTGATGACGAAGCGGAGATAGTCCGTGAGATAGAGGACGCGGAGGTCTTCGCCGGATTTCGCCTCTCCAGCCAGGCCCTCGCCAGGGCCCAGAGGCTGAAGTGGTACCACACTTGGGCCGCTGGGGTGGACCACGTGCTCACCCCCGAGCTGTTGGCCAGCCAGTTGATCATAACCTCTTCCAAAGGCAACGGCGGTGTGTATTTGGCCGAGCACGCTATTATGCTCATGCTCATGCTGTCCAGGGAGGCCCCTCGGTACTTCCAGCTCCAGCAAGAGCGGCGCTGGGCATCTCGGTTCCACGACCAACTGGAGGGGAAGACCGTGGGCATCATCGGGTTGGGCAATTGCGGAGCGGACCTGGCCCTGAAATGCAAGGCCTTCCACATGCGCGTCCTTGGGCTGCGCCGGTCCAGCCAGTGGTGTGAGTATGTGGACCAGGCCTTTACCAGGGAGTCCCTTCACGATTTTCTGAAAGAGGCCGATTTCGTCGTGGTGACTGCGCCCTTGACCAATGAGACCAAGGACATGCTAGGTGAACCCGAGTTTCTGGCGATGAAGCGCAGCGCCTACTTCATCGTGGTCTCCCGGGGTGGCATCGCCCAGGACCAGGCCCTGCTGAGGGCCTTGAGGGAGGGCTGGATAGCGGGGGCCGGGCTGGATGCCCATTCTGTAGAGCCTCTGCCTCCGGACAGCCCCTTCTGGACCGCCCCAAACACCATCATCACCCCCCACTGCGGGGCCACCAGCTTCGGGCTGCGCACCAAGACCTTGGGTATATTCATGGACAACCTGAAGCGGTACATGCACGGTCTCCCCTTGATGAACGTGGTGGACAAAGATGTAGGCTACTAGCCCCAAAGGCTGGTAACCTCCTGGCCTGGGGACAACCAAACCTGCTAAGGAGGAGTCGTGAAGATCACCGATGTCCAACTCATATCCTTCCGGGTGCGTACCAGGGGCAGCCCTACCCGGTGGGGCTACGGAGTGCGGGGTGGCAAAGAGCGGGACGTGGTCCAGCGTATCGCGAAAATCGTCACCGATGAAGGGGCGGAAGGCTACTTCGCCAACGACTGGATGGGCTATTTCCACAACCCTACCAAGGCCGAGGTTGACAACGTGGTTAAGCCTCTGCTGGTGGGGCAAGACCCCCTGGACCGAGAGAAGCTGTGGCACTGGATGATGCGGCACCGGGGCTTCTCCGAGGGTCTGGTGGGGGTGATGGACTGCGCCCTTTGGGACCTGGCAGGCCGAATGGCCGGTATGCCCGTCCACAAGATGCTGGGTGGGGCTCGCGACCGGATAAAGGCTTATGCCAGCACAGGCCCCAACCTCGGTCCCCCTGATGTGTACGCCCAGCATGCCCTGGAGTGTAAGAGACGAGGCTATAAGGCCTACAAGGTCCACGCCTACATCTACTGGGACCCCCATAAGCAGGAACCGGCCCCAGGCAGGCCCGCCTTCCCCAAGGAGGACGTGGAGGTGTGTCGAGCGGTGAGGGAGGCCGTGGGAGAGGATATGGTCCTCATGCTGGACCCCTGGGGCGTGTACACCTACGAGGAGGCCCTGTGGGTGGGGAAGGAGCTGGAGAAGCTGGGGTTTTACTTCTTGGAACACCCCATGGATGAGCGTCTTTTGGAACCCTACCGACGCCTGTGCCACGCCTTGGACATACCTGTATGCGGGCCAGAGCTGGCACCAGGCAGCCAGTACACTCGGGCCGAGTGGGTCTTGCAAAGGGCCTGCGACATCGGGCGCATTGACATCAACTTTGGCGGCATAACGGGTTGCATGAAGGCCGTCCACATGTACGAGTCCTTGGGGGTGAAATGCGAAATCCACGTGGGAGGCTTCGCCAACTCTCAAGTCCTGGCGGCCACCACCGAGGATACCTGCGAGTTCTACGAGCGGGGCCTGCTGTACCCGGGCGAGGACTACGACGGCTTTGTGGCCCCCTTCCTCAAGAACAAGTGCGACCCCATGGACGACCAAGGTTACGTGCACGTGCCCAAGGGGCCGGGCCTGGGCTTAGATATCAACTGGGACTACATCAACGACAACCTGGTGAAGGAGTAGCCCTGGTGCCTTGGGCCAGCCCGCATTTTGTGACTCGAGGTGAATGGTAGGATGGCTGGATTAGACCTGGAAGGGGTAGTGGCTATACTTCTCACCCCCTTCGACCACAAGGAACGGGTGGGCGTCGAAAGCTTACAGCGGGAGGTGGAGTTCAATATCCATTCTGGGGTGAAGGGGCTGGGAGTGGCCCTGGGGAGCGAGATACTGAAGCTGACGGAGTCGGAACGGGACTTGGTGATCCGGACAGTGGTGAACCAGGTCAGGGGCAGGGTGCCCGTGGTGGTGAACACAGGCGCCCAGGGAACGGCGGTGGCGATCTTCTACAGCAAACGGGCCGAGGAGCTGGGGGCAGACGCTATCATGGTGTCGCCGCCCTTCACCAGCTCCCTTTCCGGGGATGCGTTGGTCTCCTACTACCGGGATATCTCCCAGGCCGTGGGCTTGCCCATAGTCATCCAGGACCACCCCTCAGGTCCAGTCCCACCCTCCCTGCTGCCCAGGATCGTGCAGGAGTGTCCTAAGGCACTGTTCTGCAAGGTTGAGGTGGCACCCACACCCCGGCGGGTGGCCCAGGCTGTACAGGAGGCCGGAGGCAAGTTGAAGGTGCTGGGCGGCGCGGGTGGCCTTCGCTTCATATCAGAGTTGCGACGCGGCGCCATCGGAACCATGCCCTTTGCCAGCCAGCCTTCCGCTTTTGTGAGGGTGCTGGAGGCTTTTCGGCGAGGCAGACCAGGCAAGGCGTCCAACATTTTGAGGACTGAAGTCATCCCCCTGTTCCACCTGGTTGCCAAGCAGCCAGACCTGGTCCTCTGGGTCCAGAAGGAGCTATTGGTTAGAAAGAACATTTTCAAAACGGCCTGTGTTCGCTCGCCCTCGGGCCAACCAGACGATGCGACCCGTGAGAAGATAAACGCCGTGATAGAAAACGTCCTCTCGGCCGAGGCAATGGCGGTGGCCAATAGCTAGTGGAGACAGTGAGAGCCATGGGTTCTAGCCCCTGAGCCATTTGGAGACCGGCCCTCATCGCGATGCCAGCACAACCGGGCGGCTGCGCATTGCCGCCCATCTAACACACCCAGCCCCTGGGCGACCAGCGGGTAAGGCTCTTTAAGAGAGGGGAGCCCTCGCTTAAGGGGCCACGTCCTCCCACGACCCTATTCAGCAACCGTTCCTCTGGATGGCGTAATATGGCCCTGGAAGCCAAGGACTGCCCCTGCATTGTGCCTCCAACGCCACCAGGGTGAGGCTACAGCCTGGAGCGCGACCTGGCGGTAACCCGAGGGCGAGGGAAGGCCGTGACGCCTTCACAAAGGTAGGACCGTGTGTAGTACGTAAAGGAGCAGGGTAGAGGCCCTGAGATAGAAGAGAGGTTAAATGGGAGTTAGAACTGGCGACCCGGAGGGGATTCGAACCCCCGATCTCCGCCTTGACAGGGCGGTATGTTAGGCCGCTACACCACCGGGCCGCTGGAAAGCCAGAAAGCCCTCCTTCGGGGCCAACTAGATTGTACCTAGCCACGAGCACCAGTGTCAAGGAATTGTACTGGTTCAGTACATATGAGACAGTCGGGCTATTTTAGGGACCAGTTCTGGGTGGTGCTTAGTAAGATACTGGGCTGGGGTGTTGTAGTCCAGGG
>DAOUBE010000157.1:0-4947 GCA_034432835.1 Dehalococcoidia bacterium
GCTGACGGCCATCGTAGGCCTGGCGGGCCACCTCCGCCCAGGTCACTTGCCTGTCCGGGATGTCCAAGGCGGAGAACCGGCCGCCCTCATAGACCACGTTCTGGACGGGCACCTTCAATAGGTGGGATGCGATGAGCTTGGCCTTCTCCTTTACCCGCTGGGCGCCCTGGAGGGCCGCCGTGCCGCCCACCACCAGGGTGCGGCTGCCGAAGGTGCCCACGCCCCGGGGCACCTGGGCGGTGTCCCCGTGGACCACCTGCACGTCATCTATGGGTATCTGGAGCTCCTCCGCCACGATCTGGGCGAAGGAGGTCTCCTCGCCCTGGCCGTGGGGTGAAGAGCCAGTGAACACCGTCACCTTGCCCTGGGGGTCAACGCGGACGGTGGCGCTTTCGAAGCCGCCCAGCTCCGGCAGGTCGCCTGCCTTGCCGAAGCCACACACCTCGGTGCAGGTAGCCAGGCCTATGCCCATGAGGACGCCCTGTTGGCGGAGGCGGGCCTGCTCCTCCCGCAGCTTCTTATAGTTGGCTAGCTGGAGCACCTTGTTCAGGGCTGCTTCATAGTCACCGGAGTCATACACCATCCCCGTGGGCGTCTTGTAGGGGAAGGCGTTCTTGGGGATAAAGTTCCTGCGCCGGACCTCTGCCGGGTCCATCTTGAGCTCTTGGGCGATGAGGTTCATGACCCGCTCGATTATGTAGGCACCCTCGGGCCTGCCGGCACCTCGGTAGGCGTCGTAGGGGGTCTTGTTAGTGTACACGCCTATGGTGGTCCATTCCATGTCCTGGAACCTGTAGATGCCTGGCGCCAGGGAGGGGGTCAGGGTGGGGATGGCGTGGGAGAGGGCCTGGCAGTAGGCGCCCAGGTCGGCATAGACCCGGAGGCGCAGGCCCAACAGGGTGCCATCCTTCTTGTAGGCCGCCTCGGCGTACTGCACCTGGCCCCGGCCGTGGCTGGTGGAGAGGAAGTTCTCCTGGCGGTCCTCGGTCCACTTGACGGGACGGCCCAGTTGTTTGGCCAGGACGCAGGCGATGATGGGTTCGGGGTAGGTGTTGATCTTGCTGCCGAAGCCGCCGCCCACATCTACGGCGATGACCCGCAGCCGGCTCTCCGGGTGGCCGAGGACGCTGGCCACCACCTTGCGCTCGATGTGCGGGTTCTGGGTGGTGGACCAGAGAGTGAGCTCATCGGTGCTTCTGGTATAGTCGGCCACGGCGGAGCGAGGCTCCATGGCGTTGGGGATAAGGCGGGGCTGCTCAAAGCGGGCCTTTACCACGCCGTCGGCGTCGCGGAAGGCCCTGTCCGGGTTTCCATGGGAGCCCTTGGACTCGTAGGCCACGTTGGTACCCAGCTTGTCGTGGATGACGGGGGAGCCCTTCTGGGCTGCCTTCTCTATGTCCACCACAGCGGGGAGGGGCTCGTAGTCCACCTGGACCAGCTCCAGGGCGTCGCGAGCGGCGTAGCGGCTGGTGGCCACCACCGCCGCCACGATCTCCCCGGCGAAGTTGGCCTTCTCCACGGCCATGGGGTACCGGTCCACCCACACCATGTCATCCAGCGGGCCGAAGACGGGTAGGGGTGCCTTCCAGAGCTCCCTCAAGTCCCTGCCTGTCACCACGGCCAGCACCTGGGGGTTGGCCTTGGCCTGGGAGACGTCGATCCTCCTGATGCGGGCGTGGGCGTGGGGGCTGCGCAGGACGGCCATGTAAACCATCCCGGGCAGGATAACGTCATCGGTGTACCTGCCCTCGCCGGTGATGAGCCTGGGGTCCTCCTTACGCTTTACCCTGGCACCCATCAGCTTGGAGACTTGGCCTGAGACCATACTTCACCTCCTAATTCAGGGGTTGGAGACTAGGGGTTAGGCTAGGACGAGCCAGTTGTCCAACTCGTTGGCTGGACCGTATGCCATCTCAAGATGTTGTGCACACTCCTTCAGCCATGTTGTCGCCGATAGAGGTAGCCGCCTTTACTAGTTGTGCCATCACTATACCAGTGGCCTGGGATGAAGGAGCGGAATCTGCTACTCGGATGGTCCTTAGCGCTAAGGCGTTGGCCTACTGATAGGATGAGCCCTGCGAAACGCAGGTTGTTGTGCTCCCTTACCCCTAGGCCCTATGCTCTAACCGCTACTTTTTCATCTTCTGCGCTGCGTACTGGGCGGCCCGGACAATGTTGTGGTACCCGGTGCAGCGGCAGATGTTACCGGCTATGCCGTGGCGTATCTGCTCCTCTGTGGGGTTGGGGTTGCGCTCCAGCACTTGGGCCAGGGTTATGATCATGCCCGGGGTGCAGAAACCGCACTGCAGGCCGTGCTCCTCCCAGAAGCCCTCCTGCACCGGGTGCAGCTTCCCATCCTTGGCCAGGCCCTCGATGGTGGTGATGCTGGCGCCGTCGGCTTGGACGGCGAACATGGTGCAGGACTTGACGGCCTGGCCGTCCACCAACACGGTGCAGGCGCCACACTGGCTGGTGTCGCAGCCCACGTGGGTGCCGGTCAAGCCCAGCACATCCCGGAGGTAGTGGACCAGCAGGAGCCGGGGCTCCACATCGTGAGTGTAGCGGGTCCCGTTGACCGTTACGGTGACGCTTCGTGCCATACCTCTTCCTCCTCCTGCGGCATTCTGAGGGCGCAGTGGCCCGGTAGCAGTCTTCAAAATCGGGTACCCAAGAGGACCCTTGCCTGTGTATGTGGTCGTAAAGGCGACTGAAGAATACACCAATCCCAGGGGGCAATGCAAGGCTTTACAGCCTGGTGGGATAGGGCTCCACCTACGACAAAGATGCACCGCCTGGGCACTGAACGTGGTATGAGGAGGCTACCTCTTTTGACGACTGATAGCGACTCTTGACCCTTGACACTGTGCCTGTTTCTGGCAGCAAATCCGCAGGTATAACCCGAAAAGACTAATGTGACCCCCCAAGGGAATCGCACAAATGGAGCTAGCGTGGCCCTGTCCAGGTACTAAGATGGGCTACAGGACGGTTTCCGGCACTGTTGAATCCTGGCCAGATTCCGGAAATAGTGCACCCCCTGAAGGAAGGGGTGCAGTGGAGTCCCGCATAGGTCCCTGGATATGGAGGTGGGACAGTGGCCTCTTTCCCGTGGGGGCTCTCTCGAGGCTCACGTCTGCTCATTACTGCGTTGGTCACAGTGGGGGCAGCCCTGGCTTTCCTCTTGCTGAGCCCTGGACGGCCGGCCAGGGCCCTGGAGGTAACCCTGGGGGGCCTGCCTGTGGCCACCACCCAGGGCCCGGCCATCACCTTCTCCGTGGATGTGCTCATACCTGCTGGCGAGGCCCTCTCTGTCGAGAGTGTGGCTGTCAATATCTCTGGGCCCACCCCTATTAGCGTGACCTTTAACGCCGCCGGGACCATCCTGGCCGGCGACCTGCGGGTGGACCTGGTCAGGGTAACCACCACCCAGAATGTCCCCTACGGCAGGTCCGTCGCCACCCGGTGGAGCTATCATGTCAGGTTGCTCACAGGGACCCTGCAGCCGGGCAACTACACCGCCAGGGCGCAGGTCCGCACCAACAGCTACGTCCACCCCCTCTTCTCCTCTCCCACCACCAACTTCAGCCTGGCCCCGGCCCCGACGGTGCTCTGGGCCACCAAGGTGCGGTTGACCCCAGGGGTCGAGGGCCGTATAGAAACCCCCGAGGGCCGTGTGCGGGTTGTGGTCCCTTGGCAAGGCCTGCCTGCCGATGCCGCAGGCAGACTGGTGGAGGTGGAGCTGAAGCAACTGGACTCCCGGACGGTGCCGCCGTCCACCCCCGGCTCTCTGGTTATGTACCCGGTAGAGGTGAACACATGGGTGGACGGGCTGCTGACCCCCTTGGTCTATGCCTCGCCGGTGGAGGTAAGCTTCTCCCTGACCTCCATGGACCTGGCCCTGGTTGGGGGGGACATCTCCAGGCTCAAGCTGATGCGCTTCGACCCGGCCCTGGGTGGATGGACCGTCCTTCCCACCCGCTACCTGCCCGGGCCGCCTGTGGAGGGCATCCTGATGACCGCCGTCCATCATTTCAGCATGCTGGCTGTGGTGGTGTCCCAGCCTGCAGTCCTCCCAACGCCCACTGCCAACACTCCCCCTGGGGCCAGCCCCGCTCCCACCAGCACCTTTCCCCCGCCCACACCCACGTCCAGGCCTGCCACCCCTACTCTCACCCGGGCGGCTTCGCCCACACCCACCCACGGGGAATTGGGGACCCCCTCCCCAACCCCAGGGCCAACCCTGACCCCAACCCCAACCCTTCGTCCCACCCCCACCTTCGCCTCCAATGAGGAAGGCTCCCTGCCTGTGTGGCTCTGGGGACTCATCGGGGTGGTAGCCCTCTGGATGGTAGGAGTGGTTGTGGTACTGTACCGTTACCGGGGGCCGCGCATGCGGTGAGACCACAGCGGCGGAGGCACGTTGGCTGCGGGCTGGTGAGGCTGGGCCACCGCCTCAAACTGGTGGCCCTCTCCAACGGGTCCGGTGGTTCCTGGGCTGCCTGGTCCGGGAGCGCCGCCGGTCCGAGTTTGCCAGTGTCATCTCCGTGGAGGAGATAGGGGCCTTCAAGCCCCATTAGTCGGTGTACCGGGGAGCGGCACGGGCCCTGGGCGCCGAGCCTCGCCAGCTTATGATGGTCTCCGCCAACTCCTTCGACGTCATAGGTGCGCGCTGAGACCCCCTACCGGCCTGACGTGGTCGCCTGAGATTTCACCGAGCTGGTAACGCGCCTTTGCGTCTAGCCCAAGGCCGGTAGCGTGGCCGCGAAGGCGAAGCGCGGTACTTACGTACCGCTTTCCGCCGATGACCCCGTACCTCGCCGTGCACAACGCCTGAAGTGAGAGGCTGGCTCTTTGAAAAAGTTCAGATAGATATGAGACAGTAGGCGTGGAAAAGTAGAAGCAGAAGGGGCCACACTTCTGGGTGAGAATAGACCAGAAAGGAGGTGGCCC
>DAOUBE010000158.1:0-13845 GCA_034432835.1 Dehalococcoidia bacterium
CCCCCCCCGCAACCACAATCCCTCTCTGGTGGCCAGATGTAAGCCTACAGGATGGTGGCCCTAGGTCAAGGGCTGGCCTAGAACAGGGGGAGTGCAGAGGAGGCTGCTCCTCTGCTAGGGCTAACAGGGAAGGACCCCCAATGGCTCGCCCTTGACCCACCCTTCGCTGAGGTGGTCACTAAGGTCATGTGACAGGGATAGTGAAGAGTGGGTGGAGGGTGAACCCTGCCAGGGCGTGCCCTGCCGGGTGGGCGGGAAAGCCAAGGGACCATCTTGTTGTCCGAAAGAGGATGCAGGGCGTGCCCTGCCGGATGGGTGGGAGCAACCACAGTCCATCTTGGGCACCCAAAGAGGGGGGTCCAGGGCGTGGCCCGGCCATGCCCCGGGGACTCGTTGTCCGCCCCGGAGACTCTATGCTATCATTCTTATAGCACTGGAGATTGTGCCCCTGTAGCTCAGAGGATAGAGCACTGGCCTCCGGAGCCAGGTGCGCCGGTTCGAGTCCGGCCAGGGGTGCTTTTATTTTGCCCCGATGACGAAAGAGCTGGCCGCCCGAGACCAAAGGGGCGGCCAGCCTGTTTAGCCCCCCAGGGGCGACTCCCTGGCTGGCCTGATGCTGGTCTCGGCAAAGGCTGTGGGCTGGGTGTCGGGCCCTGGGCCGCCGCCCCAGCCCGCTAAGGGGACGTGGCGATGAGGAGAAGGCCCACCAGGATGAGGGCGGAGCCCATCATCCGCCCCAGCCCCACACGCTCCTTAAGCACCAGGGTCCCCAGTATCACCCCGAAGACTATGCCCACCTCCCGCGCGGGCACCACGTAGCTCACCTGGGTGAAGGTGAGGGCGGTAAGCACCAATCCATAGGCAACAAAGGTCAACAGACTGGCAGCCAATATGTAGGGCCAGTTGGCCCGCCACTCCGCCACCATGGCCGCTCTGCCTCGAAGCCAGAAGTGGTACGGCGCCAGGACCACCGCCGAGCCTGCGGTAAGCAGGTACATGTAGAGGAAGGGGTTTACGTGCTTGACCCCCTGGGTATCCCAGATGGAGTAGCCGGCTATAGTCAGCCCCGTCAGCAGAGCGTAGCCAATGGCTCTGGACTTGACCACCTGGAAAGGGTCGTCCAGCAGGGAGCGCAGGCGCTCCCACCAGGAGGCCACCAGTATGCCTACCACCACCGCCGCCACGCCCGCGGCGGCCTGGGGAGCCATGCGCTCGTCCAAGAGTACCACACCCAACAGCGGCACCAGGGCTGGCCCTGTTCCCCGGGCTATGGGATAGACCAGGGACAGGTCGCCCCGGGCGTAGCCCCGGGCCAGGAGGGTGAAGTACACGGTGTGGATGGCTATGGTGCCCAAGACAAACCACCAGCCCGGCCCGGTTACGGGGTCGTACCACAGCAGGAAAAGGCCCATGGGCAGCAGGAGGAGCCCCCCGGCGGCCAGCAGCCACCATGAGAACACCTCTGGCCTGCCCGCGCGCTTGAGGAAAAGGTTCCAGGTGGCGTGGGCCAGGGCAGAGACCATCACCAGCAGTAGAGCTAAGCCAGTCATAGAGCTAAAGTATAGCAATCCCGCGGCGGCCTGGCTTTCCAAGCCTCCAGCCACAGTCCCATTGGCTACCACAATATGCGATGTATGGGGCTGCGGGGCCCCATGATATAATGTCACGTGGACAGGAGAGGTGGCCGAGCGGTTTAAGGCGCCGCTCTCGAAAAGCGGTGTGCGGGCGACTGCACCGTGGGTTCGAATCCCACCCTCTCCGCCATGGCGAGGAGAGGTGCTGGAGCGGCCGAACAGGCGCGCCTGGAGAGCGCGTGTCCTCCAACCGGGGGACCGTGGGTTCGAATCCCACCCTCTCCGCCAGTTGCCATCGTGCTGCCTGGCGAGCTCTTGAGAGCTCGCCAGCCGCTTTCTTGGAGGCTTGCTACCTGGCCTCCAGCAGAGTCCCCAAGATGACTGAAGGCCTGAGGGGGTCATCCTCAGGGTGAGGGACTTCAGCAGGTGGCAGTACGCGGCATGCTGGGGGCCTCTGGGGGAGGGATGGGTGATGCTCCCGGCAGCTTGGATGAGTCAGTTGTGGAGGTATCCTACGGCCAGGATTGGCCATCGCCCCGCCGCCTTGTAGAGGGTTAGGAAAACGGGAGGGGCTGGGGAGATACGTTATTCTCTCCCTAACCTCCTGCGCTTTACAGATTGTTGACAGAACTGCCTCTTGTTGCGTTTGGCGCGCCTCACCCCTTATGCTAGAATCAGTCGTCTATGGAAGACCTCAAGTACTGGGTTGCCTTCAACCGGGTTCCCGGTCTCGGCACGGCCCGGTTCCGTCTTCTGGAGCGCCACTTCCCGACCCTGGGCGAGGCGTGGCGCGCCCAGCCCTCGGAGCTGGTGGCCGCCGGGCTGGAGCCCAAGCTTGCCAGCCTTGTGGAGGCCCGTCGGCGGGAGGTGGACCACGACGCTGAGATGACACGGCTGGAGCGGGCGGGGGTGCGCGCCATCAACTGGCACGACCCCTCCTACCCGCCAAGGCTGAAGGAGATATACGACCCGCCGCCGGTGCTCTACGTCAAGGGCACCCTGCGGCCCGAGGACGAGCGCTCGGTGGCCGTGGTGGGAACTCGCAAAGCCACAGCCTATGGCCGGGAAGTAGCCAGCGCCCTGGTGGCGGACCTGTGCAAGAGCGGCGTGACTATTGTGAGTGGCCTGGCCAGGGGGATAGACTCGGTGGCCCACCGTGCCGCCCTAGAGGCCGGCGGGAGGACCGTAGCGGTGCTGGGCAACAGCCTGGACATGGTCTATCCGCCCGAGAACGCGGGCCTGGCCAGGGAGATCACGACCCAGGGAGCCCTGGTGAGCGAGTACCCTCTAGGTACCAGGCCCGACAGCCGCAACTTTCCCCGCCGCAACCGCATCATGAGCGGGATGACCCTGGGGACCCTGGTGGTGGAGGCGGGGCTGGAGAGCGGTGCCCTGTGGACGGTACGCCACGCCCTGGAGCAGGACCGGGAGGTGTTCTGCGTGCCGGGGAGCATTTTCTCCCCCGCCAGCCGGGGGACCAACGCCCTTATCCAGCAGGGCGCCAAACTAGTCATGAGCTATACTGATATCCTGGAGGAGTTGAACCTGACGGTGGTGTCCCATCAGATGGAGATGCGGGCTGTGACCCAGCCCGAGGACGATACGGAGCGCAAGCTTCTGGACCACATCACCCATGAGCCTGTCCACATCGACGACATCGGCCGGCGGTCGGGGTTGCCTATCACTGTGGTGACCAGCACCCTGGCCATGCTGGAGCTCCGAGGCCTCGTAAAGCAGGTCGGTGGGATGTACTACGTAAGGACCGGGGAGGTCTTGGTGTAACATGCCTGCCAGATCAACCAGAAAGTCAACAAACAAGAAAGCCAGCGATGCTACCAAGAGCAATAGTGCCCCCAGGAGTGCTAACGGAAACAAAAGCCTGGTGGTGGTGGAGTCTCCCACCAAGGCCCGTACCCTCAGCAGGATCCTGGGCCCCAGCTACGTCATCAAGGCGTCCATGGGCCACGTGCGGGACTTGCCTACGGGCTCCCTGGGCATAGACATCGAAAAGGGGTTCGCTCCCACCTACGTCACCCTCAAGGGCAAGAGCCCGGTCATCAAAGAGCTGAAGGAGCTGGGGGACCAGGCGTCGGCCATTTACCTGGCCACCGACCCCGACCGGGAGGGGGAGGCCATCTCCTGGCACTTGCTCCAGGCGGCTAACTGGAAGGACCTGCCGGTGTACCGGGTGGCCTTCCACGAGATCACCAGGGACGCGGTGCAGGAGGCGTTCAAAAATCCCAGGGGGATCGATATGCACCTGGTGGACGCCCAGCAGGCCCGCCGCGTGCTGGACCGGCTGGTAGGTTACCAGCTCAGCCCCCTACTGTGGCGCAAGGTGCAGCGCGGCCTTTCGGCGGGCCGGGTGCAGTCAGTAGCCCTGCGCTTGGTGGTGGAGCGGGAGGAGGAGATCGAGGCCTTCCGGCCCCAGGAGTACTGGACCATCGAGGCTACCCTCCAGAAGGCCAGGGACGGGGACAGTGGTACCTTCGTGGCCGTGCTTTATTCCCTCAAGGGCGTCAAGGAGAAGCTGGAGATTCCGGACCAGGCCAGCGCCCAGGGCATCCTGGACGCCCTGGACGGTGCCGACTACTCCGTGGACTCGGTCAAGCGCCGGGAGGTGCGTCAGAACCCGCCTCCGCCCTTCATCACCAGCACCCTCCAGCAGGAGGCGTGGCGCAAGCTTCGTTTCAGCGCCAAAAAGACCATGTTCCTGGCCCAGCAGCTATACGAGGGTGTGAACCTGGGCGACCAGGGCTCCGTGGGCCTTATCACCTACATGCGTACCGACTCCACCCATGTGGCCGCCTCGGCCATCCAGGAGACCCGGCAGTACATCCAGAAGAGGTACGGGCAGCAGTACCTGCCCCGGGAGGCGCGGGTGTTCACCAAAAAGGTGGCGGGTGCCCAGGAGGCCCACGAGGCCATCCGGCCCACCTCCACCATGCGGGACCCAGACTCGGTAAAGCCATACCTGAGCAGCGACCAGCACCGGCTGTACTCCCTCATCTGGAGCCGCATGGTGGCTAGCCAGATGGCCCAGGCCGTGTCCGATGCCACCACTGTGGATGTGGAGGCCAGGCCCCCCAGGGGGGAGAAGAGCTACATCTTCCGTGCCACGGGCTCTGTACTCAAGTTCCCCGGCTTCCGCATCCTTTACCTGGAGGGCAGGGACGACGAGGCGGAGGAGAAGGGGGGTCCCCTGCCTCCACTGGCCCAGGGCGACCCTCTCCGGTGTCTGGGCCTGGACCCTCAGCAGCACTTCACCCAGCCGCCGCCCCGCTATACCGAGGCCACCCTCATCAAGGCCCTGGAGGAGAAGGGCATCGGCAGGCCCAGCACCTACGCCCCCATCCTCTCCACCATCCAGGAGCGGGGCTACGTGGTCAAAGAGGAAGGCCGGTTCAAGCCTACCCTCCTGGGCAGGACGGTGTGCAAGCTGCTGGTCCAGTTCTTCCCATCCCTCATCAACGTGGACTTCACCGCCCGCATGGAGGAGTACCTGGACGAGATCGCCAGGGGGGAGAAGCAGTGGGTGCCCATTATTCAGGAGTTCTACCAGCCCTTTTCCAGGATCCTGGAGCGAGCCCTGGAGGAGGCGCCCAGGATGAAGGTGGAGGAGGCCACCGAGGAGGTGTGCGAGCAGTGCGGGCGGCCCATGGTGATCAAGACGGGCCGCTTTGGGCGGTTCCTGGCCTGCAGCGGCTTCCCCCAGTGCCGCAACACCAAGCCCCTCCTCAAGGCCACCGGGGCCGAGTGCCCCCAGTGCGGCGGCAATCTGGTGGAGCGCCGGGGCAAGAAGCGGGGCCGCGTCTTCTACGGCTGCTCCAACTACCCCGCCTGCAACTTCATGGTCACCCAGCGGCCTCTGCCCCAACGCTGCCCCCAGTGCGGCGGCCTACTGGTGGCCTCGGGCCGGGGCCGCGCCAAGTGCACCAACTGCCCATGGACGGGCGAGGTGCCGGAGGAAGAGGCGGTGGCCGCCGAGGTCTGACGCGGCCTCGCCCGGGCTCCCTTGCCGGCCTCCCACCCTGTGGGGGGCGAGGTGGCCCTCCCGCTTGAGGGCGGGCCTCACTCTTGTGGGGACGGGTGAGGCCCGGCCAACCCGTCTCACTGGGCAAATAGGTCATCCCCGCCAAGTTGTGAGGTCTCACTGGCAGGCGGTAGTATTATTGTTCGCGCTAAGGTCTTTGGAGAGCCGGTAGAGGTCCAAGAGGTGATTATGGAGGGTAGTTCCGGGAACCTGGACAGTCTGCTAGAGCGGTACACCCAGTACCTGCGAGGCCAGAAGGGCCGCGCCGAGAAGACCGTGGTGAACTACGTGGACGACCTGCGCCCCTTCGTCGCCTTCCTGGAACGGGAGCTGGAGGGTCGGCCCGAGCGGCTGACCCGGGAGTCGCTGCGGCGCTACCTGGCCTGGCTGGTAATGTCAGCCAAGGATGGCAAGGAGGGCTACGCCAGGACCAGCGTGGCCCGCAAGCTGGTGGTGCTGCGCTCTTTCTACCGCTTCCTCCAGCAAGAGGGTGTCGTCCAGGCCAACCCGGTGCCCAAGGGGCGCTCCCTGAGCATCAAAGTGGAGAGGACGCTGCCCAAGTTCCTCAGTGTCCAGGAGACGGAGGAGATGCTGGAGACCCCCGACGAGGAGTCTCTGTGGACGGTGCGGGACAAGGCCATCCTGGAGCTCCTTTACTCGTCAGGGATGCGCCTGTCGGAGCTGGTGGGCCTGGACCTGGGCGATGTGAGCCTGGCCGCGCTGTCCCTAAAGGTTAAGGGGAAGGGGTCCAAGCAGAGGGTGGTGCTCATGGGCCGTCCCGCCCGCGATGCCCTGAAGGCCTACCTTGAGCAGGTGAGGCCGGCCCTGGCCAGGGGCGCCACCCAGGCCCTGTTCCTGAACCGCTACGGCAAGCGCCTGTCCAAGCGTAGTGTGCAGAAGCTGGTGCGGACCTACGCTGCCATGGCCGGTCTGCCCCCCGGTGTGCACACCCACACCCTGCGCCACACCTTCGCCACCCACCTCCTGGACGGTGGGGCCGACCTGCGGGTAGTCCAGGAGCTGTTGGGGCATAGCAGCCCCGCCACCACCCAGATATACACCCACGTGACCCAGAAGGAGGCCAGGCGGGTGTACCTGGCGACCCATCCGGGGGCCAGGGAAGAAAGTAGAGAGAATAGGCAGTAGGGGTTAGAGATGACTACGTTCCTTGTGATAAACGGCCCCAACCTGAACATGCTGGGCAAGCGCGACACGGGCCTCTACGGCTCCCGGACCCTGGCCGAGATCCAGTCGGCCCTGGCCGAGCGTGCTGCCGAGCTGGGAGTAGAGCTGCGCTTCTTCCAGTCCAACCACGAGGGTGCCCTGGTGGACTTCCTCCAGCAGAACGCCAGCGCCGCCCACGGTATCATCATCAACCCGGGCGCCTTGACCCACTACGGCCTGTCTCTGCGGGACGCTCTGGCCGACACCCGGCTGCCTATAATAGAGGTGCATCTGTCCAACATCCACAGCCGGGAGGAGTGGCGGCACCATTCGGTGGTGGCCCCCATCGCCCTGGGACAGATCGCGGGTCTAGGCTGGAGGGGGTACTTGGCGGCCCTGGAGTTCCTGGCTGCCCAGGTCAAGGAGGAGGAGAACCTGTGAGGCAACGCATCCAACGGCTAAGGGAGGTCATGGAGAAGCAGGGCTTGGACGCCTTCCTGGTGTCCACGCCCGAAAACCGCCGCTACCTGTCCGGCTTCACCGGCTCGGCGGGGTACCTGCTCATAAGCCGGGACGACGCCGTCCTGGCCACAGACTTCCGCTATGTGGAGCAGGCCCAGAAGCAGTCGCCGGACTACCGGGTGCTGCGCATCACGGGAAGCCTGGACTGGTTCCCTTCCTTGCTCTCGGAGCTCAAGGCCAGGAAAGTGGGGTTCGAAGCGGATAACCTGACCTACGCCGCCTACCAGCAGTACACCAAGGTGCTTCAGGAGAAGGCGGCGGAGAATGGGGTGTCCCTGGTGGCTACCCGAGGCGTGGTGGAGGAGCTACGGGCGGTGAAGTACCCGGAGGAGGTGGCAGCTCTCCAAAGGGCCATTGACCTGGCGGACCAGGCCTTTGAGGCTGTGGAGCGCACCATCGAGCCGGGAGAGACGGAGCGGCAGGTGGCCTGGAGGCTGGAGCGCACCATGCGGGAGCTGGGGGCGGACTCGGTGAGCTTTGAGATCATCGTGGCCGCCGGCCCCAACGGCGCCATGCCCCACCACCGGCCCTCGGACCGACCCATCGCCGCCGGCGAGCCCGTGGTCATTGACATGGGGGCTAAGGCCGACGGTTACTGCAGCGACCTGACCCGCACCATCTGCCTAGGCCAGCCCGACGATACCTTCCGCAAGATATACGACATCGTCCTGGGTGCCCAGCTCACCGCCATCGCCACAGTGAGGCCGGGTATGACAGGCGAGGAGGCGGACAGCCTGGCCCGCAAGGTGATTCAGGAGGCGGGCTACGGCGATACCTTCGGTCACAGCCTGGGCCACGGGGTGGGCCTGGCGGTCCACGAAAACCCCCGGGTTGGCCCCCGGTCCAAGGACGTACTCAAGGAGGGGATGCTGTTCACGGTGGAGCCAGGTATCTACATCACTGGTTGGGGAGGCGTCCGTATCGAAGATGTGGTAAGCTTAAATTCGGATGGCGCCAGGGTTCTAAGCAAAGCCCGCAAGTATGGCGCTTAGACCAGGAGGATTGTATATGACCATTGGATTCGGAGACCTGCGAAAAGGCACGGCTATCGAGCTAGATGGCCGGCCCTATGAGGTGCTGGACTACACCCGCGTCAAGATGCAGCAGCGCGCCCCCGTGGTGCGGCTGAAGGTCCGGGACATGATCGACGGGAAGGTGATTGAGAAGAGCTTCGGCAACTATACCAACGAGTTCGTTCTGGCTCCCGTGGAGTTCCGGCCTGTGCAGTACCTGTACAACGATGGCCAGTTCTACTACTTCATGGACCTGGAGAACTATGAACAGTACCCCCTCCGCAAGGAGCAACTGGCGGACAACGTCAACTACATGAAGGAAGAGATGGAGATGGAGGTGGTCTTCTACCGGAACCAGCCCATCACCGTCCGGCTTCCCCTGAGCGTGGACCTGAAGGTGGTCCAGACGCCGCCCGGTGTCAAGGGCGATACGGCCCAGGGCGGCACCAAGCCCGCCACCGTGGAGACTGGCCTGACCTTGCAGGTGCCCCTGTTCATCAATACAGGGGACGTCATCCGGGTGGACACCCGCACCGGCGAGTACCTGCAGCGGGTGTCGTAACCAGGCACGCAAGCGGCCAGGGGCCTATCTCCCCTTGTGCTGTTGCAGTTGTAGGGGCAGGTCTTGGACCTGCCCCTACAGGGTTCTTTGGATGCAGTTTTTGGCCGTAGGAGGGTTGGATGGGCCAGGGAAAACAACCCCCGCCGGGCTGGCTGGACTTTACCGGCCGCCCTTTGGAGCGCATGCCCGACGACATAAGGGTGGGCACCAACGGTGTCCTGTTCAACCAGCAGGGAGAGGTGCTACTGCAGCGCCGGGCGGACAACGGCTTCTGGGCGCTGCCTGGCGGCGGCGTGGACGTCGGTGAGTCCGTGGAGCAGTGCGTCTTGCGGGAGGTGCTGGAGGAGACGGGCCTGACCGTGACAGTCAAGCGGCTGGTGGGGGTCTATTCCCATCCCAGGTACCACGGTGTCATAAAGTACCCTTCGGGGCAGATAGTACACTACGTCATACTGGCCTTCGAGGTGGCCTACGTGTCCGGTGAGCTGAGGCTGTCCGAGGAGAGCACGGAGCTGGGCTACTTTCCCGTCAACGCCCTGCCGGAGCAGACCTCGCCAGCGGCCCGCGTCCGAATCCAGGACGCCCTGGCACAGCGCCGTGAGCCCTTTATACGGTGAAGTTACTGTTGGGCCATGGGGTGAAGTGTCATTACTATGAAAATGCCGGTTCTGCTACCTCCAGGGTTACCTTATAACCGAGGCGCTGGATTCTGAGTCGGGTTCACGGCACCAATGACACACGAACTCTTTCGCCCATCGGCGCAAAGGCGTTTTCATACTTTGTGGCGCCGCACACCAGTGGGGCATGGACGATTCCGAGGGAGCGCCGCGACGGAAGAATCCGGAGGGGAGGCGGCCCACCCCCGCCAGATTCTGGGCCGAGGTGCACAGGATGACAGGGCTTTGTTGACCTCCCGGAAGGGTGGCCTCAACCAGGGGAATCCCTCCACCCCCCGGCGTATGTCAGGAGTGCAGGGGACAGGGGTATGGGACGAACGGCCGTAGGGCTCCACAGACGCGGCATACCTAGGGGAGCGGGGACACAGCCCCTGAGGAAGTCCTCCTCGTCCAACCACGGAATGTCAGGGGTGCAGGGGACTCTGTTGCACCGGTGCCTAGTCCCTGTATCTATGGCCGGCATGCACCTGGCCGAGGCCACCAGTGCTTCACCCCGTCTGGTCATTATATCCATGGCTGGCATCCCTGGGGTGCAGGGGACTGTGGATGGCCCGGCTCTAAACCCCTTGCCTCCAGCGGCATTCCCAGGGGTGCAGGGGATTCTCCCCTGCTGGGAGTCTGGCCAACGCCGTCATAGACGCCGGGGACTGGGAGGACCCAGGGGTGCAGGGGACAGAGTCCCTCAAGGAAGTCCTCAGCTTCGTCCCACCGGAGAATCCTAGGGTGCAGGGGACAGAGTCCCCTGCTAGGGGTATCAGGGGAGAATCCCCTGAACTTTACATTCCCCCCTTCTCCCTGTGGGAGAAGGGGGACTTAGGGGGATGAGGGCAACAGGGGGAGCCTCGAGGGGGATGCCCAATCCCCCTCGACCATAAACCAAACAGGACCACCTTAAGTGCAATAGAATTACATAAAGGGGCCATCCCTTTTTGGCCCAGGCAAAGGCTGGTGGCTTCGTCCCTGGCCTGGAGTCCGGGAAACGCTCGCGGAGGGAGCTGCATGGCTGTCTATTCGGTAAGCCAGGTCACCCGGTACGTCAGAGAGTCCCTGGAGGGGGACGAGAACCTGGCCGATATCTGGATCAACGGCGAGGTCTCCAATCACTCGGTCTCCCAGGCCGGGCATACCTACTTCACCCTCAAAGACTCCCAGGGCCAGCTCCGGTGCGTCATGTTCGTGGGAGGCCGCGGCGGCGAGCTGGTGCAGAATGGAGCGGCCATCATAGCCCACGGACGCATCTCCTTCTACGAAGCCCGCGGCCAGGTCCAGTTCATGATAGACATCATTGTGCCCGAGGGCACGGGCGCTCTGCACCTGGAGCTGGAGAAGCTGAAGCTGAAGCTGGAGGCCGAGGGCCTGTTCGACCCTTCGCGCAAGCGGCCCCTACCTCCCTTCCCCAGGACTGTAGGGGTGGTGACCTCCCCCTCCGGGGCCGTGTTCCACGACATATGCAACATCCTGAAGCGGCGCTACCCCCTGGTGGAGGTAGTCCTGGCGCCCACAGCTGTGCAGGGGGAGGAGGCTGCTCCGGGGATCGTGGCAGCCCTGAGGAGTCTCAACCAGCGCAGCGACATCGATGTCATCATCGTGGCCCGGGGAGGGGGCTCCCTGGAGGAGCTGTGGGCTTTCAACGAAGAGGTTGTAGCCCGAGCGGTGTATGCCAGCCGCATACCCGTGGTGAGCGCCGTGGGCCACGAGACCGACTACACCATCTGCGACTTCGTGGCCGACGTGCGTGCTCCCACGCCCTCGGCCGCCGCCGAGATGGTGGTGCCCGATGCCGCCGCCCTGAGGCGGGAGGTGGCCCACCTATGGGGCCGCGCCTGTGGTGCCTTCTCCGCCCTGGTGGCGGGAAGGCGGCACGAAGTGGAGTCTTTGGCCCAGCGCCTGCGGACCCGCGCCCCAGACACCGAGGTTTGGCGCCGCCAGGTGGGCGACCTGCAGCGCCTGGCCGTCCGTGCCCTGGCTAGCCAGATGGAGCTGGCCAGGGAGCGCCTCCAGGGCCTTCAGAGTCGCCTGGAGGCCCTGGACCCAACCAGCATCCTGAAACGGGGCTACGCCATCGTGCAGGAAGGGCGGTCGGGTACTATAATATCCCGCGTGGGCCAGGTGCGTCCCGGCGAGGAGCTCAGCATAACCGTCACCGATGGCCGGTTTCCCGCTACCGCCGGCGGCAAGGCCCGCAAGAAACCACCAAAGAAGGGCCAGTATGCAGGAAAACCTCTCTTTTGAAGAGGCCTTCACCCGCTTGGGGCAGACGGTCCAGGCCCTGGAGGCCGGAGGGCTGAGCCTGGAGCAGGCCACGGCCCTCTTTGAGGAGGGGATGCGCCTGGCCCGGCTGTGCAACCAGCTCCTCTCCTCCGCGGAGCTCAAGATAACCCAGCTCAAAGAGGCCTACGCCGAGTACCTGGACGGCTCCCATCCAGAGAACGGAGGGGAGCTTGCTCAGGGCTGACCTTCACGTCCACTCCCGCTTCTCCCCCGACTCCAGCGCCCGCCCGGAGGACATCATAGCCCGCTGCCTCAGCACGGGCATCAACTGCATCGCCCTCACCGACCACAACACCATAGCCGGCGCCCTGGACATCCAGCACACCTCGCCCATCATGGTCATCGTAGGGGAGGAGGTGAGCACCACCGGCGGAGACATCGTGGGGCTGTTCCTGACCAGGCCCGTGCCCGCTGGCCTCTCTCCCCTGGAAGCGGCGGTACGCATCAAGGACCAGGGTGGGCTGGTGATGCTCCCCCACCCCTTCGACAATTTCCGGAACTCGGTGGGGAAGCGAGGTTCTTTGAAAGAGCTGTTGCCCTACGTGGACATAGTGGAGGCCTTCAACGCCCACATTCTGCTTATGGGGCAGAACCACAAGGCGGCGGAGCTGGCCAAGGCCCACGGCCTGCCCATGGCGGCGGTGAGCGACGCCCATGCGCCCGGGGAGATCGGCCCCACCTACGTGGAGATGCCCGAGTTCGACGGGACGCCCGATGGCCTGCTAGACTCCCTGCGCCAGGGGCGGCTGGTGGGCAGGATGGCCAATCCTCTTGGGCGGCTATCCGCCAAGCTGAGCAAGGTGGGCAGGCTGTTCAGGTAACCGCCTTAAGCCACTGGGTGAATAACCCATGCGGGCTTGTCGTTATAGCCGGCCTCTGGCTGAAGAGTATGAACCGCGTGATGACATAAGATGCTGTCACCTGGTCCACAACTTCCTGAAGACACACCGCTTTCAAGTGATCAGCAGCTATAACGATAGCCAGTGAACGGTCCATGGGTGGCAAAATCCCCGGGTCTTTGAACTCTGTGTCTGCGCTTCGCGGCTCTTCATCGGCAATGCCTGGTAGTGGAGGCTGCGCCGAAAGGGCCGCACTAACCAGCCCGTCCCCGAGGGCAATCAGCACCGCGACACCGATAACAAACAGGCGCTTTGTCACCGAGGCCCCGCAGATGCCGCGGCTAGAGATACCCACAAATTACGCCGTCCGTGCTTAAGCAAAGGCCAACCTTCGTTTACCAAACCAGGACCTACGTTATCCGTCTCTCCCTCTACCTTGTCAGGTACTCCAACAGATCGCGGAGATGAAAAACAATCCGCCTCTCCAGTGTTGCTCCTGTTCTGATTCGCCATATTGTACAATACTCCCACGAATCTTCCCCAAGGGGGTGTGATGCGACCTGAACTGGTGAAGGAGATCGAGAAGGGGCTACCCCAGGCCCTGGAGGAGCTGAAGCGGCTGTGCCGCCAGCCCAGCATCAGTGCCCAGAAGGTGGGCATCCGGGAGTGCGCCGAGGTGGTGAAGGCCATGCTGGAGGAGGCCGGCTTCTCTACTCGGCTGCTGTACGGCCCGGAGAAGGACTACCCGGTGGTCTATGCCCAGCGGCTGGGCCGCAGCCCCAGGACTATCCTCTTCTACAACCACTACGACGTGCAGCCTCCGGAGCCCCTGGAGCTGTGGGAGTCGCCCCCCTTTGAGCCCGTGGTCCGCGACGGCAAGATGTACGCCCGGGGCGTCTCCGACGATAAGGGGCACATCGTGGCCCGTCTGGCGGCCATCAAGGCCCTGCTGGCGGTGGATGGCGAGCTGCCCTGCAACGTCAAGTTCGTCATTGAGGGGAACGAGGAGATCGGCAGCGTGGGGTTCCACCAGTTCATGGAGGAGAACCAGGAGCTACTGCGGGCCGACGTCTGCCTGTGGGAGGGGGGCGGGGTCAACTGGCAGGAGGCGCCGGAGATCTACCTGGGGGTCAAGGGTATCGTGTACGTGGAGCTGGAGTGCCGCACCGCCGGCGTGGACGCCCATTCCT
>DAOUBE010000159.1:0-4346 GCA_034432835.1 Dehalococcoidia bacterium
ACTACAACACCCCAGCCCAGTATCTTACTAAGCACCACCCAGAACTGGTCCCTAAAATAGCCCGACTGTCTCATATGTACTGAACCAGTACATCGCCTGGACTAGCCCCCGCTTTTCCCCTATAATCGTGCCCGAAAATTCAGACCACACCACCGGGGGTACCAGCCCCCTCAGAAAGGGGATCGTAATGGCAGGCGAGACCATTCGCATCGGCATCGTCGGCGCTGGCAACAACACCCGGCTGAAGCATATTCCTGGCCTCCAGGCCATCAAGGGGGTCCAGGTGGTGGCCGTGGCCAATCGCACCCGGGAGTCTGGGGAAAGGGTTGCCAAGCAGTTCAACATCCCCAAGGTCTATGAGAACTGGATGGACCTGGTACAAGACAAGGACATCGACGCCATATGCATTGGTACCTGGCCCTACATGCACTGTCCTGTGACCCTGGCCGCCCTGGAGAACGATAAGCACGTGCTCACCGAGGCCCGCATGGCCATGAACGCCTCCGAGGCCCGTACCATGCTGGCCGCGGCCCGCCGCAAGCCGCACCTGGTGACCCAGGTCGTCCCGGCGCCCCACACCCTCAAGGTGGACCGCTACATCCGCGAGCTCATCCTGGAGGGCTACATTGGCGACATCCTCTCCGTGGTGGTAGCCCCAGGCCCCAGTTCCTTCATCGACTACGACAGCCCCCTACACTGGCGCCAGGACTTCGACCTAAGTGGCTACAACACTCTGGTCATGGGCATCTGGTACGAGGCCATGATGCGCTGGGTGGGCCCGGCCACCCGGGTGACAGCCCTGACCCGCACGTGGGTCAATAAACGCAAGGACCCAGAGACCGGCCTGCTGCGCTTTGTCACCGTCCCCGACCACGTGGAGATACTGTGCGACCTGGCTTGCGGCGCCACGGCCCACCTGCGGTTCAGCGCCGTCACCGGCCTGGCCCCGGGCCAGGTCTGGCTCTTTGGCAGCCAGGGTACCCTCCACCTGAACACCGATACCGTCACCCTCTATGGCGGCCGCCGCGGCGACAAGCAGCTCAAGGAGCTGCCCGTGCCCCCCGACAAGCAGGGCGGCTGGCGCGTGGAGGAGGAGTTTATCAACGCCATACGTGGCAAGGAGAAGGTGACCCACACCAGCTTCGAGGACGGGGTGCGCTACATGGACTTCACCGAGGGCGTGATCAAGAGCGCCAAGACGGGGCGGGCCGTGGTCCTGCCCCTGGACCTGGACTAGACCCTCGACATGCCCCAACGCTGTGAGCACCAAGAGCAGGGCCGCCAGCCGGCCCTGCTCTTCATTCTGGGCGCGTGCTACCGGGCCAGCATCTCCTCCAGCACCCGGGCCACGTCCTGGCTGGTCATAGGGCCCACGAACTTCTTCACCAGCCGGCCCTCCCGGTCTATGAAGAACTTCTCCGGGATGCCCCGCACCCCGTAATTTATGGCGATGCGCCCGGTCTCGTCCAGGCCGTTGGGATACTGCACGTCGAACTCCTCCAGAAAGGCCTGGACATCCCCACGGTCGTCCCAAATGGCGATGCCCACAAACTCCACCCCGCGGGCCCGGTAAGACTGGTAGGCCGCCTCCAGGTCCCTGGCCTCCTGGCGGCAGGGCGGGCACCAGGAAGACCAGAAGTCCACCATCACCACCTTGCCTCGCAGCTCCTCCAGGGACAGAGGCTGACCGCTGACCAGCTCCAGGGAGAAGGACGGCGCGAGCTTCTCCTCTATCTCCACCTCGCCCAGCTTCTCGTTCACCAGCAGGCCCCCGGGGGTGGTGCCCGATCTCGCCAGCGCCCACCCGAATATGGCCAGCAGTATGGCCACAGGCACCAGGGCTGCTATGAGAATTACCGTCCTTCTGCTCATCTTGGCCGGCCCATAAAGACTGCAAGACTTAGGTAGTAAGACAAAGGTCTGCGTCCATCTATCTTAATGTGCTCCACCCACCACCAAGGAGCGCCATGGCAAACCCGGCGTGCACTGGTCAACGACCTTAGTATATCTGCCAGGGCACCCCTCAGGTGGTCACACCCCGGCCCCGCAGGTGCTCCGCCAGGGCCAGGGCCAGCAACCTGGCCTTCAGCTCCGCCCTCTGACGGCGGTACTCCTCTTCCTCTATCTCCTTCCGGTCGAACAGGTCATCCAGCTCTGCTATGGCCTCGGCCAGCTCAGCCCTGCTCCCCGACGCTGGCACCCCTGCCCAGAACTGTTCCTCCACCCGGCGGCCACGCACCAGGGCGAAGGCTAGGACGCCCAGCAACGCCAGCCCCAGCACCGAGCCTACCACCAGCTCCAGGGAGGCCGCGCTCTTCAGGCCGTCCCACAGCCGGACGGGCAGCGACGCCTGGGGAAGGCCCTGAAGCGTCAGGGAGACCTGGCCTCCCGGCGGCAGGCCCTTGGCCTCCAGCACACGGTATGTCGTCTGGCCTATGGTCACTGGCGCGCTCCCCCCCAGCCCCTGGGCCTTCACCTCCGCCAGACCCTCGGGTATCAGGACGAAGAAGTCCTGCACCCCCAGGGCAAAGGTGCGGGAAAGGTCCAGAGAGGTGCCGCTGTAGGGCACCAGGTAGGTGAACAGCACCTCGTGGCTGCCCGGAGGGATGGGAGTGGTCATGGCGAAGCCCCGGTCCACCTCCAGGATATTCCCGTCCCTCAGTGTGCTGGACACCTCCAGCTCTCGGAAGCCCGCCGGCACAGGGAACCGCAGGAAGTTCATCATGGCAGGCTGAGACAAATCGGGCACAAAGGTCCGGTCGCCAGTGTTCTCCAGGGTAACCATCTCCAGCATGGAGAGCACCCGGCCCCGGGCGTCGGCGCCCGTCACCACTACCCGATTGGCCTGCACCTTGACCCCCGACATATCTTGAGTGGTCTCGTAAACCTTCAGCGCGACGTTGGACAGCCCCTGGGCCTTGTCCACCACTGCACTATATGAGACACCCTTGTATCTGGCAGACAGGACGTAGTTAACATTGTTGCCCGTGGGCACACCCAAGAACTGGAACCGGCCAGCTTGGTCGGTGGTGGTAGTAAGGGTCTGGAGGGTTGCCCCTCTGTCCGTCACCTGCAACTCCACCGTCAGCCCCGCGGGCTGCTCTCCTCCCGGGGTGCCGTTGGTCACCTGACCCGCCAGGGTATCGGCGCCCTGGGCGGCCAGTGGCGCAGGGGCCAGGAGGGCCAGCATGGCCACCACCAAGACCACCACGGGCACAAGCGGCACCAACGCCCTCACTCCGAAGCCTCCTCAGCCTGGGCGCGCCTGGCAGCCACCCTGGCGCGGCGCTGCCGCCTCTGGCGCAAGGCCCTCACCTCCTCCTCCAGGCCCTGGTCCAACCGCTGGACCTCCTCCTCCAGAAGGCGCTGCTCCCTCAAGAGCATAGCCGCCTGGAGGCGGTAGTCCTGGAAGCGTCGCTGGTACTCCTCGTCGCCGATGTGGCCCAGGGAGTGCTCCAGGCGCAGCGCCTCGATCTCCTCGTAGATGGCCTGACGCCGCGCCGCCAGGTCGGCCAGGGGGTCGGTGGGAGGAGCGTCCCGCCGGCCCGGCTGCCGGCGTAGGAAGGGGACCGCCACCACCGCCAGGGAGACCAAAGCAAGCACAATACCCAGGAACAGGGCCACGCTACCTACATCCTCCAGGGCATTTTGGAGAGGGTCATCGTACCCGCACCGGGGCCGGGCCGCCGGCCAGGGCGCTCACCGTCACCCGGGCCTCGGCCCTGGAGGGCCAGAGGGAGACCAGCGCCCCAAGGATTATCACCGGCCCAGCCACCCACATCCACATCACCATGGGGTTCACGTACAAGCGGAAGGCCGCGCTCCCGTCCTGCTGGAACTCGCTGGGCACCACGTAAAAGTCCTCGATGGGCGTGGAGCGGATGGCTGCCCTGGTGGAGCTCATGCGCCACTCGGGATAAAAGGCCCGCCAGGGTTCCATCACCCCCAAGAACCTGCCTTCTTTGTACGCCCGTAGCTGGGCCACCGCCTCGGTACGGTCGGGCTTCTGACTGAAAGACGCCCCCAGGTACTCCACGGTGTAAGGGCCGACGGAGGCCGTGTCTCCGGGCTTGAGGAAGGCGTCCTTCTGCAGGTCGAAGAAGGACGAGGCCGTTACCCCCAGGGCCAGGAGGACAATGCCCAGGTGGACTATGTACCCACCATAACGAGGCCTGTTGGCGGCTATCAGCCGGCCCAGGGCCAGCACGGGGTTCTCTCCTTTCCGAGAGCGTGCCCAGGTACCCAGGGCCACCTCCCGCATCACGCCCGCCACCACCAGGGCGCACAGGCTGAAGGAGGCCACCGCGTAGGGGCTGCGCATCCCCAGGGCCAGGAGGCGCACCACC
>DAOUBE010000160.1:0-3000 GCA_034432835.1 Dehalococcoidia bacterium
TGTGGCTGGTACGAACCGCTTGAGGGGGTGCTTACGGGGGGCCGACTCATCGAACTCCACGCCCAGTCCTGGGGTCTCGGGCACCTGGATATAGCCCCGCTCCACGGGGAGGTGCCTTTTCACCACGTCGGACCGAGGAGGGCGGTCCTCGGGCAGGTACTCCAGGACCAGGAAGTTGGGTATGGCCGCGCACAGGTGGACATGGGCCGCGGTGCATATAGGGGTGAGGAAGTTATGGGGGCGACGCTGCCGTGGTAGGCCTCGGCCAGGGCGGCTATCTTCTTGCAGTGGGTGATGCCCCCTGCCAGCCCGATATCGGGCTTGATGTGCTGGGCGCCGCCGGCCTCCAGCAGCTCTCGGAACTCGTATATGGTGTGCAGGCGCTCGCCGGTGGCCAATGGTGTGGCCATCTTGGACACCACTTGGGCCATAGACTGCACGCTGTCCGGCTGGATGGGGTCCTCTATGAACAACAGGTTGAAGGGCCGGAGGGCCTGCTCTACCATAATCGCCTCAGAGGGAGCCAGCTTGCGGTGGATCTCCACGCACACATCCACGTCGGGACCCACCGTCTCACGGACGGCGCTGACCCGGGCCACCACCTCCTTGACCAGGCGGTCGTTGGCCATGCGGGGGAAGCCTCGGGCCACGGGGTCTATCTTCACCGCCGTATGGCCCTCGGCCACTGCCTGCTTCACCCCGGCCACCAAGGCGTCTATGTCGTCGGTGAGCACCAAGGCACACATGCGTATCTTGTCTCGGCACCTGCCCCCTAGCAGGTTACACACGGGCGCCCCGTAGAACTTGCCCGCAATGTCCCACAGGGCGATGTCAATGGCGCTCAAGGCGGCCATGATGGCGGCGCCGCGGAAGCTGGTGAAGCGGTACAGGAACTGCCAGTGATGGTCTATGCGCAGGGGGTCCTGGCCTCGCAAGTAATCTCGGAAGGTGTTTAGGACACCTATCACTGCCTCTGGGTGGGGGAAGAAGGTAGCCTCGCCAATGCCGCTGATCCCCTTATCGGTCTGGACTCGCACCAGCAGCCACTGGTGCACCAGAAAGGTCTCGCTCTCTTCGATTCTCAAGCCATAGTCCCTTCTTTAAGGATTCAAGGCTAAATCTGCCTCAGCCGAGGGTCAAACCGGTCCCTCAGCCAGTCGCCCAGGAAGTTAAAGGCCAGGACAGTCATAAAGATGGCCAGGCCGGGGAAGAAGGTTATCCACCACGCCGTGGTGATGTAGTCCTTGCCCTCGGCCACCATCAGGCCCCAGGCGGGAGTGGGCGGCGGTATGCCCACGCCCAGGTAGCTGAGCACCGACTCGGTAATGATAAGGGAACCAACCCGGAGACTCACCAGCACCATCACTGTGTTGATCACCCCGGGTAGGAGGTGGCGGTACAGGATACGAGGGCTGGAGGCGCCGGCCACCTTGGCCATGCTGACATAGTCCATGTTCTTTATCTGGAGAGTCTCCCCTCGTACCTGGCGGGAGAAGCTGTTCCAGCTAAAGATGATAAGCAAGGTGATTACAATGGCCAGGCTCTGCCCCAGGACTATGACCACCACCAAGGCCACCAGGATAAAGGGTACGGCCAGGGTGAAGTCCACAAAACGCATGGCTACCTCGTCGTACAGGCCGCCCAGCCAGCCGGCCAGAAGCCCCAGCATGGTGCCGCCCACAGCCCCTGCCGATAGCACTATGGCCGCCACCAGAAGGGAGATCCTGGTGCCGTAGATGATGCGGCTGAGGACGTCCCTGCCCAGGGCGTCGGTGCCCAGCAGGTGCTCCGACGAGCCCTGAGAATACCAAGCTGGGGGGATGTTCCTATCCGTCAGTTCCCCCACCGTCGGATCGTGGGGGGCTAGAATGGGGGTGAAGATGGCGCACACCACCAGGGCGGTGATGATGACCAGGGGCACCACAGGCCACCGCCGGAGGGTGTGCCACCTTAAGGCTAGGTGCTTCCCTACGGAGGCTGTAAAGGCTACCTTTACTGTTTCTTGTTGTGCTTGTGCCATATCGATTCCTAGCTGTACCGGATTCTTGGGTCAACGTAGGCATAGACGATGTCCACCAGCAGGCTGGCCCCCACATAGACCACGGTGGCGAAGGAGACCACGGCCACCATCACCGGGAAGTCGTTGTTGTACACGGCACTCACCCCCAATCTACCCAGGCCGGGCCAGGCGAACACAGTCTCCGTAACCACCGCGCCCGTGACCAGGGCCGCCAGCAGGAGGCCGGCGTAGGTGAGGGGGGCGATGAGGGCGTTCCTGAAGGCGTGCTTCCAGATGACGGCCACGGGGCCCACCCCCTTGGCCCGGGCTAGTTTGAGGAACTCCGAGTCCAGTACCTGCAGCATGGCCGAGCGGACCAGCCTGAGCATCCCCGCCGCCGGGTACCAGCCCAGGGTTATGGTGGGCAGAATGAAGTGGGTGATGTCCCCCCGCCGGCCGGTGGGAAGGAGGTCAAGCTGAACGGCGAAGAGCATTATCAGCACTATGCCCATCCAGAAGCCGGGCATGGCCTGGCCCAGCAGGGCGAAGGTCCTGCCTGCGTAGTCCCACACGGACCCCCGCTTAACGGCCGATAGTACCCCCAGGGGCACTCCTACCAGGGTGGTGAAAATGAAGGCCCCCAGGGCTAGCTGCATGGTGGCGGGCACCCGCTCCCAAACCACGTCCCAGGCGTCCCTCTGGTCCCGCAGAGACTTGCCAAAGTCGCCCCTTATGGCCTTGGAGAGCCACGTAAGGTACTGGACCACAAGGGGCTTGTCCAGCCCCATGGCCCTCCCCAGCTCCTCCCACTGCTCGGGCGTGGTGTACTCGTTGGCGTAGAGATACCTGGGATCGCCCGCTGCCCGGGATAGGCCAAAGATGAAGACGGTGACCGCAAAGACCATAGCTATGCCGAAGAACACTCGCCGGAGAATGAACCTTGTCATGTTGTGTCCTCACATCCTGAAGGCCCATGCCCTGGGTACAGGTACAGCGTCAGG
>DAOUBE010000161.1:0-7437 GCA_034432835.1 Dehalococcoidia bacterium
GCCCTGTGGGACATCCACGGGAAGGCCCTGGGGGTCCCGGTGTACCGGCTCCTGGGCGGGCCCACCCGCCAGAAGGTGCGGCTGTACATCCACATCAACGGGTCCAGCCCGGAGGAGATGGCGGAGAAGGCCCAAAAGGCGGTGGAGGAGGGCTTCACCACCGTGCGATTCTACCCCTTGGGCCGCCAGTTCCCCCAGCAAGGCTACCACGGCGCCGTGAAGACGGCGGTGCGGTACGTGGAGGCGGTGCGCAAAGCTGTGGGGGACGACATAGACATGTGCGTGGACGTGGTGTGTCGGCTCACGCCAGCCGAGGCCATTGCCGTGGGCAAGGCCCTGGAACCCTACGGCCTGTACTTCTACGAGGACCCCATCGAGCCAGAGAACATCGACGCCATGTCCTACGTGGCCTCCCAGGTGTCTATCCCCATAGCCACGGGGGAGCGGCTGCTGACCATCCACCAGTTCCGCGAGCTGCTGAACAAGAACGGGTGCCAATACGTGCGGCCCGATCCCAGCCTGGCTGGGGGCATCACCAACTGCAAGAAGATCGCCGGGCTGGCCGAGGCTTCCTACGTGGGCGTGGTGCCCCACAACCCCCTGAGCCCGGTGCTCACCGCCGCCTGCGTGCAGCTAGCTGCCTCGATATACAACTGCCCCATAGTGGAGTACCCAGGCGGAGAGTTCACCTCCCCCAAGAGGGACGTGGTGAAGGAGCCGCTGAGGCTGGAGAGGGGGTACCTGGTGGTGCCGGACAAGCCGGGCCTGGGCGTGGAGCTGAACGAGGAGGCCCTGGGCAAGTACCCACCGCTGCCTCTGGAACGCCCGCCCCTGATCCACGCCGACGGCTCGCTGCGGGACTACTAGAGGCCGAAGCCACGGTACGGGGCGTTGGCCTTCTCGGCCTCCAGCATGCGGCTGATCTCCTCATACCGCCGGCCCTCCTGGATGCGGGCCCGGCTGGCCATCTCCCTATCGTGAGGCGAACAGTCCAGCGGGTCTTCGCCAGGGGCATGGCCGATGAAGGAGGCCGCCTCCTGGGCCAGGCGATGGTACAGCTCCTGGGTCAATTGCCTGTACAGCGCCCATGCCAGGCCAAAGGTAGCTACCGAGGCGGCAGTAAGCCACACCCGCTGAAGGGGGTGGAGAGTGACGGAGGTGACGGCATGGAGGGTGGCGCCTTCTCGGGCCACGAACAGCTCCAGGCCCTGGCCGTAGCCCGCCACAGCCGGGAGCAGGCCCTCCTTCCTGGCCCTGAGGTACCACACCCCGTTCTGCTCCCGCAGGCGCTGGATGGCAAACCCTCGGCGCCTCAGGCACGCCATCAGGTGCTGGAACAGGGCGTCCGGGCGCTGGAGGGTGTTGCTGAAGGAGACCCGCGGCATGGCACCATCCCTCTGTGGTTGTTACTTAGTTGTACAAATATGTTAAGCCTCATGGGCAAGGCCGGGCAAGCCCCAGGGGTGCCCGGCCGCCGTGCTTGGAGAGGCATCCTTCGCCATTCGGTGACCGGGGAGGGGTACGGTTCCCCGTTCGAACGGAGGCAGGAGGCCCAGGCAGTGCCCTTCGTACCGGAGGGTGGATTGCTGTTGGAAATCGTTTACTGTGAACTAAACTTTTTCCAAAAATTATCATAAACAGATTCCGCTTCTCTTGAGCATGACCGCCGTTATCCACTACAATCCAGGCAGGTAGGGTGATGCGGGTCACTGGCGGCAGCCTGAAAGGGAAGAGGCTGAAGCTCCCCCAGGGCTCCAGCGCGCGTCCCACCTCCGCCCTGGTCCGGGGTGCCATTTTCAGCATCCTGGAGCCCTACGGCCTGGAGGGTAGCCGTGTCCTGGACCTCTACGCCGGGTCGGGTGCCCTGGGCATCGAGGCCCTGAGCCGCGGTGCGGCGTGGGCAGACTTCGTGGAGCGGGACCGGCGCCAGTGCATCGTCATCAAGGAAAACCTGGCCGAGGCCGGGTTGATGGAAAGGACCAAGGTGTACTGCATGCCGGTGGAAAAGGCCCTCCCCATACTCCAGGGCCCCTACGACTTCATCCTAATGGACCCGCCCTACACCCTGACCTCCCTGGCCCCCGTGTTCCAGGCCCTGGCCAGTGGCCCCCTCCTGAGCCCCAGGGCACTGGTGGTGGTGGAGCACTCTAAGCGGACATCCCTGGAGGGGGTGCCGAAGGACTGGACCCTGGTGCGCAGCCGCCAGTACGGGGAGACGGTGGTGGAGTTCTTCCGGAGGGGAGCGGCCTGATGGTGGTGGCCATGTATCCAGGGACCTTCGACCCGGTGACCCTGGGACACGTGGACATCGTGACCAGGGCTGCGGCCCTCTTTGACAAGGTGGTGGTGGCGGTGTATGCCAACCCACCCAAGGGGAAGGTGCTCTTCAGCCTGAAGGAGCGTATGGACCTCCTCAAGGGAGCCCTGGCCCACCTGCCCAACGTGGGGGTGCGTTCCTACGACGGACTCACCGTCCAGTTCGCCCGGGAGGTGGGTGCGCGGGTTATCGTGCGGGGCCTGCGCTCGGGCTCTGACTTTGAGTACGAGTTCGAGATGGAGTTCATGAACAAGAAGCTGGCCTCGGACATCGAGTTCGTGTACATGATGGCCAGCTCACGCTACCAGTTCGTCAGCTCCAGCCGCCTGAAGGAGGTGGCCAGCCTAGGCGGCGACATCAGCGACATGGTCCCCCCAAATGTGGCCGAGGCTTTGAGGAAGAAGTTGCCCTTGCCTGTGAAAAGAGGTAACAAGCAAGGTGGTAAGGAGGAGTAGTTATGGATGTTCTGAATATAGTTGACAAACTGGAGTCCCTGGTAGGTTCCAGCACCAAGGTGCCCGTAGCCAGTAGGGCCCTGGTGGACTCCAAAAAGGTAACGGAGTTGGTGGACCAGCTCCGGCTGGCCGTGCCTCAGGATATCCGGGCCGCCCAGGAGATCCTTATGAAGAGGGACCAGATCATCAACCAGGCCCAGATCGAGGCACGCCGCATCAAGGCTGCCGCCGAGGAGCAGGCCAAGACCAAACTCAACGAGAGCGACCTGGTGAAGGCCGCCCGCCGCCGCGCTGACGAGATCCTGGAGGACGCCCAGCGCAAGGCCCAGCGCATGCTGGAGCAGGCGGATACCGAGTCCAAGACCCGCCGGGCTGAGGCCGACGCCTACGCCCTGGAGACGCTGCGCAACCTGGAGAGCCAGCTTATAAGCCTGCTTACCACCGTCCGGCGCGGCCTGGAGATGCTGGAATAACCTCCCTTGCCCGCGTCAACAAACCAGTGGCCCAGTAGTCAGGACCCTTTGGGCCGGTAGTACCTGCCTAGCCGCAGGTGCTCCTCTGTTTTTTGCCGGGCAGTACACAGGCAGCAGGGTCACGGGATGGCTCCACGCGGAGGACAGCGGCTGGGGCAGGCTAGGTAAAGAACCTGTACAGCAGAGCTCCAGCCTGCTCGGTGATGCTGTCCGGTACCGAGGGTTGAACAAAGAGGCGGGTCAGCTCTGAGAGGACACCCTTGAATCTGTCGGTGCGCTGGGGTTGTTCCTTGGCGCAGCTAAAGGTGACGGCGTACAGGTCCTCGGCGGAAGCGCCGAAGGCCTTCTTGTAAGCGATGAGGCCACTCTGCCCCACCGGGCTCCGGCCCAGGTCAAGCAGGCGGAAACCCCTCTCCTTGGCCTCCTGTATGCCCCGCCAGAGGAGGAGGTTGTTGGGCTTCAGGTGGAGGTACTCGGTGTCCGAGGCGCTGAACTTGTAGTAGCAGGCGTCTTTCCAGAAGATGAAGACCACGCCGCCAATGAGTCGGCCCTGGTAGGCCGCCAGTAGCAGACACCCCTGCCCCTTTTCTATGAAGGTGTGCCATATACTTTCAAAAAAGCGTAAGGTTGGGCCAGTAGTCCGTACTTTGCCTTTCTCAGCCGGAGGTGCAGCAGGTACCATTGCCTCAGTTGCTGCTTGCTGTCTCCGGTCCAGACCTCGATACCCGAGCGTTCCGCCTTCCGCACCCCCCAGCGGGTGGTGGGGGACAGCCTGCTCCAGATCTGGGAGATATCAGGGGCCAGGTCAATGGTCTGCCACTTGAAGAGGGCAGAGCTGGCCACGGGGACCTCCAGGGCAGGAAGGTTCCGGGCAAGGCAGCGGAGCATCCAGGGTTGGTGGGTCTCGACCACGTATTGGGCCAGGGCACGGGCATGCTCAGGCCGCTGGGCCAGGATGTCGCAGAAGTCCGAGAAAGGCAGCGTCACCCTCCGTGGACCCACGACGTCCTCGATATCGCTCCAGGGCACCCCACCCACGGGCTGTCCGCCCTCCTCCACCACGCAGGCGGAAACAGGGAACTGGTAGGTGTTCTGCAACACGGCCATCCACAAGGGTGAATGGAACAGGGTGGAGGGCAGGTTGGCCACCACCTCCGCCCACTGGCTGCTCGTGACAGGGTCAACAACCCGGACCGTCGCCTGCTGGACAGGAGCTACTTTCATGTAACCTTCCCCAAGCCCCTCTTCACGGTATTCCCTCCAATCCTCTCCCTGCATTCCCAGTTAGGGAACGTCGATACCAGGCTAATAAGTAATCTGCTCCAGTCCCAGACACAAAGGCACTATTTTCGCAGCCTGGAAGATTAGTCCGCTTTATACTGAAGGTCATCCCGTCGGGATTCGTCCTTTCGTATTACACGGCCACGGCTTTCGCTTATGTGCTTTGGTTCTGGAACAAATCGGCCAAAACGGTGGTACATAGGCCGAAAGGTGAATCTAGACTGACAGGTGTCATAGTGGAGGTATGGCGAAGATGGACGTAAGAGCACCCGTACGGCGGGTCCTTATTACCAACGCTGGGGGCGCCCTGGGCCTGGGGTTCACCCGGTCGCTGAAGGCCAGCCCGGAGCCCTTCTACCTCATCGGGGTGGATGCGGACAAGTACAGGCTCCAGCGCGCGGAAACCCATGAGCGCCACCTGGTCCCCAGGGCCAACGATGAGGACTACATTGCAATACTGGCCAGCATCATAGAGGACACCGGGGCGGAGCTGGTTTGCCCTCAGCTGGACCCGGAGGTGCTGGCGGTGTCCGCCGCAAGGAATTCCCTGGAGGTCAGGGTGTTCCTTCCCCGCCACGAGACCATAGCGGCCTGCCACAACAAGTACTATTCCCAGCAGCTATGGGAGCAGGCAGGCCTCCCAGTGCCGGGCACCATGCTCATACGGGATGAGCAGGACCTGTTGTCCGCCTTCAGGGAGCTGGGGCCTCGACTGTGGCTCAGGCCCGTACAGGGCGCCGGAGGCCGGGACTCGCTGCCCGTGTCGGACCTGGAGACGGCCAGGATGTGGATAGAGATGAAGAAGGGGTGGGGTACCTTCACCGCCGCCCAGTGCCTGGAGCAGCAGAGCATCACCTGGCAGTCCATCTGGAAGGACGGGGAGCTGGTGGTGGCCCAGGGGAGGAGGCGCATCTACTGGGAGTTTGGAAGCCGCTTCCCCTCCGGGGTCTCGGGGATAACCGGGACGGGGGAGACGGTGTCCGACCCGGTGGTGGACGAGACGGCCATGGCGGCCATCCTGGCTATAGACCCCCGGCCCCACGGCGTGTTCAGCGTGGACCTGACCTACGACAGCGGGGGTGTCCCCAACCTGACGGAGATAAACTGCGGCCGATTTTTCACCACCCACCATTTTTTCACCGCCGCCGGGCTGAACATGCCCTTGCTTTACGTCAAGTTAGCCTTCGGCCAAGAACTCCCTCCCCTGCCCAAGAAGGTGAACCCCTTGCCCCCAGGTCTGCTCTGGATACGCGGAATGGATACCCTGCCGGTCCTCACGGACCATACCCATGTGGACCGCTGGGAGGAAGAACTGGAAAAGCGCAGGGAGGCCCTGCGCCTGGCCTCCACAGTCCCCACCACCCACGGCAGCGGTGGCGGCCGGCCCAGGAGGTCAGCCAGGGGCAGTCCTCCAACGGGGAAGCCCTGAACCACCCCCTAAGGTCTGTATCTGTGTTCTCCCAGGTGTCACTTCGCTGGCCTGCCTTCTCAGCCCCCAACGATACAGTGCCGTTCTTGGGCTGCGGGCCAGGAGATGAAGGGTAAAGGCGGGTATATGAAGACGGCTATTCTGGTCAGCGTCCCCGTGGAGAATGGACTGCGAGCACAGATAAAGGCAGGCGTCTCGCCCCAAAGGGACTACCTGGCACTGGCCGACGCCCTCAATGCCACCCTCATCGCCCCCGTCAAGGCCCTCCCCAGGAACGAGAGCAGCCTGGCCAAGCTTCGCCGTATCTTTACCTGCGCCTGGGCCGCCTTCCAGATGCGCCACCAGTATGACATCATTGTGACGGACCTGGACCGGGTGGGGTTGCTCCTGGCCTTCCTGTTCAAAGCCGCAGGGGTCCGCAGGCGGCAGCTAGTGGTCTGCCACGGCCGGCTGGCCACCGGGCTGGACAGGAACCTGGCCAAGCTACTGGGGCTGCGAGGGTGTTTTGACCGGGTGGTGTGCTACGGGCCCCTGGTGGCCAGGAGGGTGGTGGAGCTGGTGGGTATCCCCCCGGAGCGGGTGGTGATGGTGCGCCACCCCGCCGACCACCATTTCTGGCACCCGCTGCCCGTGGAGCCCCAGAGGCTCATCGTCAGCGCAGGGCTGTACCGTCGGGACTACCCTACCCTGATGGAGGCCGTGCGCGACCTGGAGGTGGAGGTGGTGGTGGCTGGTCACAGCCCCTGGATAACCCGCAACAGGAGGGACCCACCCCCGGTACCCATACCACCTAACGTCAGGTTCGCCCGGTACAGCTACTACGACCTGCGGGAGCTTTATGCCCGCTCTCTCTTCGTGGCCGTGCCTTTGGTCAATGGCACGGTTACTCAGGCCGGCTCCCTGGTGATATACGAGGCCATGGCTATGGGCAAGGCAGTGGTGGCTACTAGGACAGCCGGCCAGGAGATGCTGGGTATTGTCCGCGAGGGAGAGACGGGGATGCTGGTGGAGCCAGGGGATGTCCAGGGCTGGCGAAGGGCTGTCACCTACCTGCTGGGCCATCCAGAGGAGGCCGCCCGCATGGGGCGCCGCGCCCGCTCCCTGGTGGAGGAGGGGCTGAGCATGGAGGGGTACGTGCGGGAGATGGTGTCGGTGGTGGAGTCGGTGGCGGCGGAGGCCAGGGCTGCCCAGGGCGCCCCCAGCCGGCCCTGACCGGCAGGGCGCACCCTGGCAGGGCACGCCCTGCACCCACTCTTCACCTTCCCTGGTCACATACCCTTAGTGACCACCTCAGGGAAGTGTGGGTCAAGGGCGAGGCCTTGGGGATTCTCCCTTGGTACCCCTGGCAGAAGGGGCAGCCCCCTCGCATCCCCCCTGTTATCAGCCATTGGTCCTTGTAAGGGCGCTACCATGTAGCCGCACTTTCGGCACCCAAGAAGGGGGGTGTTCGACCCACCCACCCGCCCTCGGGGCGAGGCCTTG
>DAOUBE010000162.1:0-14350 GCA_034432835.1 Dehalococcoidia bacterium
GAAACGGCCATCATTCTGATCGCCTTCGTGGTGGTTGCCTCGGTATTCGCATACACGGTGCTCTCGGCGGGTATCTTCTCCTCAGAGAAGGGTAAGGAGGCGGTGTACTCCGGGCTTGAGACCTCCAGGAGCTCTTTGGCCGTAGCTGGCCCAGTGCTGGCCAAGGACACCGATGGTGACGACGACGTGGACGAGGTGGTCTTTGTGGTGATGAATGCCTTGGACGGTGAGGCCATCAACTTTAACACCACTACAGACAGCGACGGTGATGGCCTGCTGTCCGACGAGTCTCCTAAGAATCACACCACCACCGCCACCTACCTGGACTCCGCCCAGAGGTTCACGGACCTGGCCTGGACGGTGAGCAAGATCGGGAAGGAGGATGGGGACAACCTCCTGGAGGTAGGGGAAAAGTTTGAGGTGACGGTGAAGCTAACAGCACTGACCACCCCACTGGGCACCAATACGACCTTTAGCCTGGAGATAAAGCCCCAGAAGGGCAGCGCCCTGATTATCCAACGGGTTACCCCCAGCGTGATCGACGATGTTATGGACCTGCAGTAAGCAAGGTTGGGACTAAACCGGGAGGTCAGCCGCTGCCCTGGCCGTTAAAGGGCAGCGGCTGACACAACTCTGTAAAGAGAGGCGAAGGGTATGGAGAAAGTGGTAGAGGAACTCCAGGACGAGATTAAGGTGCTTAAGAACGAGATAAAGGAGACTCTCTTGGACATCAGAGACTTTCTACTCAGCCAAGTGGAGATCCCTTTCCCGGTGGGCATGGGCGCGGGTCGCCCTGAGGTAGGTGTTCCGACCAATGGGAAGTCCAATCCCTACCCGGAGTCCTCGAAGGAGGCTACGCTGCCGCCCGCAGGACCCCAGGATGCTTCGGGGGCCGGGGACGTCCTGGATGCTCAGAAGGCGGAGGAGGATGGTTCCCAATCGCTCTCTGAGTCGTCACCAGACGAGGCTGCCCGCTCTCAGGACGGGGTCAAGGTCAAGATGGAGAGGCCTGCCAGTGGACTGGAGAAAGGAGGCGCTACGAGAACCGAGCCTGTACAGACCAAGCGGGCTGCCCTCGCATCCGCCAACGGCGGAGAGGCGGCGGACATGCTTATGGTGGCTACTCTTGCCCCGTGGTTGGAGGACAGCATAAGCCGCATAGGCCACGGGCGGCTCAAGTCCATTGTGGAGGTTTACGCCTCCATGGGCGGTTTTTCCGAGCAGCTTAAGGAGGTGTTGCTGCAGCTTATAGACCTGGACGGAGGCGACCGCGCCGATAACCAGGTCTCCCTGAAGGAGTGCCTGAGGGTGATGGCCGAGCTGGACAACCTGGTGTGGCGCAGCCGCTATGACCGCACTGGGGCTGCGGTGCTTTCGGCCTACCTGACCAAGGGCCTGTCCGGCAGCTAGGTTTCCCTGCCTGGGTGTGACCAGGGACAGCCTCAGGGCCAGATTTAGTAACCATTTGGTATAGGAGAAAAGCAGGTATGGAGCGAGAGGTCAGAGGAGCTCAGAAGGAAAACCCGGCAGGTGTCATGGAGAGTTCGGCCCAGAGGTTGTTGGCCCAGGCTGTCCTGCTCTCGGCCCACGCCAGGGAGGAGCTTTCAACGGCCCGGTCAGCAAGGGAAGAGGCCGAGCGGTACCGCGAGGAGGCTGAGGCTGAGGCCGCTAAAGCCATGGAGGAGCTGTGGCAGGAGGCCCAGACCGAGATCCAGGCCGCCGTTGACCAGGCCCACAAGGCCAGAAAAGAGGCCGAGGAGGACCGGGCCCGGGCCCGACAAGAGATAGAGCAGGCCAGGGCCATAAGATTGGAGGCTGAAGAGGTCCGCTCTAAGGCTCGAGAAGAGTATGAGCAGGCCAAACTGGTCCGGTTGGAGGCTGAGCGTATTTCTCGCCAATTGCAGGAGGACGCCAAGCGCCAGGGGGAGCAGATGGTGAGAGACCTACTTCTGCAGGCCGAGACCCAGGCGGCGGAGATACGGCAGCGTGCCGCCGAAGAGGTGCGTAAGATCATTGAGGACATCAACACACTGCGCATCGCGGCGGAGGAGGAGCTGGAGGCCCGGCGCCTGCTTACCGCCGCGGCGAGGATAAGAGCCCAGGCCCAGGGACTGCGGGCTAAGCATCGGCTGAACCTTAACCAGATAAGGTTGAGCAATCATTATGACGAGTCAGCGCAGCCCGAGGAGCTGGAGGTAGAGACGCCTTCCCAGCCTGCCCCTCGCAAGGCCAGCCGGACTGCAGCCAGCCGAGTGTAAAGCGGCCCGCTCCCGAAGCTAGAGTCCATTTCCGGTGTGACGGTGAGTCGCGGGGAGGAGTGCGACCATAGACAAGGCTATTACTACATCACTGCTCATCATTGCCAGCGTGGTGGCTGCCTTTCTGGTGGTCAACGCGGTTTTCCCTACTTTGTCCAGGAGCAGTAGCTCGATAGTGCGTATGTCCCAGAAGCTGGATGAGCGCATAGAGACGCAGATAAGCGTGATATACGGTGCCAGCGAGCTGGATGAGACCGGCGCGTGGCAGGATACGGACGGTGACACCAAGTTTGACGTCTGGGTGTGGGTAAAGAATGTGGGTAGCGCCCGCATCGCCCCTCCTGAGCAATCGGACGTCTTCTTCGGAAAGGTTGGTAGTGTCGAAAGGATCCCCCACGTTGATGACGCCGGCGGCTCCTTTCCAAGCTGGGACTACACCCTGGAGAACGGCACCGAGTGGGCCAGCAGGGTGACCCTGAAGATAACCATACACTACAACGCCGCCCTGGCTTCGGACACCTATCTCGTCAAAGTCGTGACTCCATCGGGTGCCTATGACGAGCTTGTGTTCAGTTTCTAGCCATGGCCAGCGCGATTGTAACCCTTATCACAGTGGCGGTGGTGCTTGCTGGGGTTGCTCTCATGTCCCAGAGCACCTTCACCTCCATGAAGCAGCTTTCGGACGCCTGGAAGCAGATGGAGGTCACCTCTGGTGAGATCACCAGGACGGCGCTGGAGGTGGTATCCACCAACCATGCGCCCCCCCAGGTGGACGTTACCCTCAGGAACGCAGGCCAGACCTCCCTCCTGGACTTTGAGCTCTGGGATGTGATAGCCCAGTACTACGAGAACAACGGCACCTATCACGTGGTCCATCTAACTTATACCTCTTCCCCAGTACCGGGGGACAACCAGTGGACGGTTGAGGGCATATACATAGACGCTGGGGCCAGCACGCCGGAAGTGTTCCAGCCCAACATCCTGGACCCGTCGGAGGAGATAGTGGTCAGGATGAAGCTGGCGCCGGGGGCCCGATCGCCGGGCCAGAACCTGGCGGTGGTTAGTGCGCCCAACGGGGTCTCAGCGTTGACAATGCTCTAGACAGGGGGCGAACCATGGTATCGGCACCCAAACCAAAAGATGGGGTGATCAGCACCGGCAACCAGGAGATCGATAAGAAGCTGGGTGGGGGGATACCCGTGGGCTCCCTAACCCTCATCGAGGGACAGTCGGACTCAGGAAAGTCCGTGCTGGCACAGCAGTTCATCTGGGGTTCGGTCAAGGACGGTTACCAGGTCTCGGTGATGACCACGGAGAACACGGTGAAAAGCCTGCTGAGACATATGCAGAGCCTTAGCCTGGACGTGCTGGACTACTGCCTGCTGGGGAAGCTCAAGATCTATCCTGTGAAGGCCATGCGGGCCACTAAAGGGGTCGATAGGTCCCTGGAAGCCTTGCTGGCAGCCCTGACCCGCCTTCAGGACCAGCACCTGGTGGTCATAGACTCCATCACCTCCTTCATCGCCCACTCTACCGTAGAGCAGACCATAGCCTTCTTTGAGGACTGCAAGAGCTACTGCAACAAGGGTATGACCATCATCACCGTGGCCCACCCCTACGCCTTCAACGAAAGTACTCTGGTGCGCATCAGTTCCATGTGTGACGCTCACATCCACCTGGGCACAGAAAACGTGGGAGAGAAGCTTCTGAAGATAATGGAGGTGAGCAAGGTGAGGGGGGCACAGAAGAGCACGGGGAACGTGGTTGCCTTTGAGGTCGAACCCGGTTGGGGAATGCGCATAATCCCGTTCACCAAGGCTAAGGCCTAGAGAGTAAGTATGCCCCGTGTGAAGGTTCCCTTCAAGATCACTCCGGTCAGTGCCAAGGACCTGACTCGTGACCACCTATTTGAGTGCGGGCTGTTCCGGGCTTTGCCCCAGCCCATGCAGGAGGAGTGCAAGAAGAAGGTCTATCTGCTGGAGTACCTGCACATGCTGCCCACCCAGGAGACAGGGGTTCCGCAGTACTGCCCCGTGCTCTCCAGGCAGCTTGCCGACATGAAGCACCGCAACCTGATTTACCCCGTCTCCAGCCAGATTCTCATCCACGTATGGTCGGCCCTGGGGGAAGAGAGGGACCTGTACATTCCCGTGGAGCCTTCCCTGCCCCACACCCTCACCGGCAGCGTGGAGGTGCTGGAGCGCAAGCTGGCCGAGGTGGAGGAGAAGCTGCTGGACATGGCCCCCATGTTTGCTCATGCCAACTCCCACGAAGAGCGGGAGGCGGCCATTCTGGAGTCCCTAGAGAAGATCTGCGAGGTTTCGGAGTACAACTCCGGCGCCCGGAAGCTGTTCAGTCTGGGAGGGCTCTTCACCAAGAAGACTTCTAAGGTGTCAGTGACCCCCAGGGAGTTCGAGGCCATCAAGTACCTTGTGCTGCGAGACAAAGTGGGCCTGGGCATACTGGAGCCGATGATCCGGGATAAGCATATAGAGGACATAAGCTGCAGTGGCCTGGGCCCCATCTTCCTGGAGCACAAAATCTTCAAAGGGATGAGGACAGCCATCGCCTTCGAGACCCATGAGGAGTTGGACCAGTTCGTCTTGCGGCTCTCCGATCAGATCAAGCGGCCCGTGACAGTGCGTAACCCCATCGTGGACGCCGTCTTGCCCGACGGGTCACGTATCAACATCGTCTATGGCAAGGAGGTGTCCCGCAGGGGCAGCAACTTCACCATCCGTAAGTTCGCCGAAACCCCTCTCAGCATTCTGGAGCTCATTGAATTTGGCAGCCTGGACTATCGCATGGCCGCCTACCTCTCCATAGTGCTGGAAGAGGGGATGAACGTCTTCGTGTCTGGTGAGACAGCCTCTGGAAAGACCACGTTGATGAACGCCATCACCACCTTTGTCCCGCCGGCGGCCAAGGTGGTGAGCATCGAGGACACGCCAGAGATACAGGTCCCCCACGCCAACTGGCTGAGAGAGGTGGCCAAGGCGCCCCGCCGTGGCGAAGATGGGCCCGCGGTGACCATGATGGACCTGCTGAAGGCGGCCCTGAGGCAGCGCCCCAACCTCATCATCATCGGTGAGATACGCGGCGAGGAAGGGGCCATCGCCTTCCAGGCCATGCAGACAGGCCACGCGGTGATGGCTACCTTCCACGCCTCCTCCGTGGAGAAGCTCATCCAGCGTCTCACCGGGCACCCCATCAACGTCCCCAAGACCTATATAGACAACCTGAACGTGGTGGTGATCCAGAGCGCGGTCAAGCTGCCCAACGGTAGGAGCGCCCGTCGGGCGCTGAGCATCAGTGAGATCGTGGGCTACGACCCCGTATCCAACTCTTTCTCCTTCGTCGAGGTCTTCCGGTGGGACCCTGCCCGGGACGTTTTTGAGTTTGTGGGGAACAAGAACAGTTATCTGCTGGAAGAAAAGATCGCCCTGAAACGTGGTATCCCTCCCAACAGGAAGTGGGAGATTTACAACGTCCTAGAGAGGCGGGCTAGGATACTGGAAAAGCTGCACAAGGAAAAAGGGTTCAAGGGCTACTATGAGCTCCTCAAAGTTATTACAAAGGCCCAGCAAGAAGGCCTCTGGTAGCAACGAGCTACTAGGCTTCGACCTGCTGTTCCAACTCACCTACCTCTCCGCCATATCGGCGGCGGGCATCCCTCGCAGCCAGATATTCAAGCTGGCGGCAGAGCTGCCTTCCACCGCGGCCCGCTACTTCTACGAGGTTGACCGGCTGGCCCAGACCATGAACTACCAGTACGCTGAGGCCTGCCGTATCGTGGGCGAGGCGGCCAAGGAGCCGGAGGCCAAGAGCCTGCTCTTGAGGCTGTCCAGCGCCCTGGGGTCTGGCGAGCGGGAGATGGACTTCCTGGCAGAGGAGGCCAAGGTGCAGGCCGAGGCCTACGGCAACATCTACGAGGGCAAGCTGGAGGTCCTCAAGAAGTGGACCGACGCCCACGCAGCCCTCATCGTATCCTCGGTCCTCATCATAGTGGTGGCCGCCATATCCACGGTCATCTGGGACATGGGCATCGGCTTTGTGACTGGACTCGTGGGCGTGATGATCGCCATGGCCGGGCTGGGTACCTGGCTTATCTACCGCATGGCCCCTCAGGAGGTGAAGGTCCTTAGTGGCGACTCTGGCCGGCCCAGCCAGAAGGTTCCTAGGACGTTGTTTATCATCCTTATGCCAAGCTCCCTAGTGATAGCCTCTTTTCTGGGATTACAGGGAGTGCCCCTGGGGGTCATCCTCATAGTGGTAGCCATTATGCTCTTCCCCATAGGGCTGGCGGCCAGCCGGTACGATACCAGGGTCAGCAAGATGGACTCGGACATCAGCACCTTCCTCAGAGCCCTGGGGGCCACCGCCAGCGCCATTGGTACCACACCGGGCGAGGCCCTGGGCAGGCTAGACCTGCGCTCCATGGCCTCCCTGGCCACGCCGGTGAAGAACCTTCACACCCTGCTGCTCTCGCGGGCTAAGTTGGAGAGGGCCTGGGGCCGCTTCGTGGTGGAGACTGGCAGCGAGCTCATCAGCAGGAGCGTGCGGGTGTTCCTGGACGGCGTCGGCCTGGGGGGCGACCCCGAGGAGGTAGGGGACAGGGCATCCCTTCTGGCCATGAAGGTGACCTTCCTGCGGGCCAAGCGAAAGCTGGTCTCCTCCACCTTCGGCTGGCTGACCATGGCTATTCACGCTGTCATTGTTTTCCTTCTCATATTTGTTATCGACATCATCAGCGGCTTCGGCGAGTTGTTGATTGCCGCGGGCGTGCAGGACCTGGCCAGTGGCCAAGGGGCAGCGGCGGCCAGCGTGCTTAGCTTCAACTTTGTCAACATCAGGTTCCTGCGCTGGCTCATGGTGCCGGTCATTGTGGTGCTGAGCATGGTCAACGCCGTCGCCCCCAAGGCTGCCGAGGGGGGTTACGGGCTCCGGGTGTTCTTCTACCTGTCCATGACACTATTCACGTCGGGCGTGAGCCTGGTGGCCTCTCCCAGGATCGTCGCCTCTCTATTTGGGGCCGTGGAGTCGTTCTAACGCTGTGAACCGGAGGTTGCCATGGGTTTGAAAGACGCTTTCACCAAGCATCTGGCGTGGTCTCGTACCAAAGGGACCAAGGGAAGAAAGAGCTCTGGCGAAGGCTTGGAGATGCCCCTAGCCAATACCTTGGAGCCTGCCACTCAGCCAGAGGTGGCCCCACAGCCGTTTCCGGCGGTGGAGGCCGTGCCAGGCAGGGAGCCAACCCTGGAGGGGCCAGCCCATGGTGAGAAGGGGGACGCTCCTGCCCAGGCAGAAGAACGTATCCAAGTCAAGCAACTGAACCTAGTGACCGAGGCCGTGGATAGCGCCAGCCAGGCAGCTCCGGCTGTGCCCCCGGCCCCAGAGCAAGCTCCCCAGCAGCCTGCACAACCCAAAGCTGAGTCTAGCTCAGGCATCACCGATGACCTCCGCCAGCTCTTCGAGGAGGTCCAGACAGGGAACGAGGAGCTGAAGAAGCTGGCACAGAGCCTGGAGGACGTGGACATTCGCTCCCTGGCCAAGGAGTGCAGCGTGGTGGCGGCCCGGCTGAAGAGCCGCTGGGGCAGCCGCTAAAGCTAACCCGGGGCCTCGCACACCCTTTTGGCGTTCTCCAGGGAGTGCATCAGGTTGCGCTCGTTCATACTCTGTACCATCAGGGCGTTAAGGGCCTTGCCAAAGACCCCTCCCTTAAGCTTGTAGTCCATCCGCCAGGTGAGCCTGGTACCCGTACCCGCCGGCTCTATCAGCGAGGTAAAGATAGCCTCCAGGGCCCCCTCCATCCTGGTGACCACCTTCCGGTTGGCCACCCACTCCAGGACGGTCATCCTCCCCTCCACGGGGACACCCAGCACAGAGAAGACGAACCTGGCGGTGTCCCCAACGCGGCCCTCTGACCGGGAGATGTCGTACACCCTCTCCAGCCCCACCATAACCTGGGGCGCCAGGGACGGGTCGTCCTGAAGCTGAAAGACCCGCTCCACCGGTGCGTTGATGAGGATGCTGCGCTCTATGACCGGCAAGCTCCACCTCTGCTCGTGCAGCCTGGAACAGGGAATGATAGCTATCCTGTCCCAATAGTACCAATAGTCCAGGAGGGTCACTAGCCCACTATTTGTACTGGCACACAGGCTTACAGCCGAATGGGGTCTCTTTGGACATATCACCACGTCTGGCGCCCAAGAGCCAGCGGCCCGGGCCTGTGGGCGTTTTTGACACCCTCGTGAAACTGGTGATATATTGCTTTCGAGTACAGATCGAGGCCCCAGTATCGGTGCGGATACTGCGGTAGCCATTCAGTGGTCCTCGAAGACACCTTGTCAAGGACTGATGAGCCATGCCTCTGAACATCATCGTCACTGCTAAACAGGTGCTGGATCCCGAGATACCGGCCTCGGCCTTCAAGGTGGACCACCAGGCCAGGCAAGTGGTTGCCCCTCCCAATGTTCCACCGGTGGTCAACGGCTTCGACGAGCATGCGGTGGAGGCGGCCTTGCGCCTCAAGGATTCCCACGGGGGCAAGGTCACCGTCCTGGCCATGGGCCAGTCCTTTGTGATGAACGTGGTCAAGAAGCCCCTGTCCATGGGCGCCGATGAGCTGGTACTGCTTCAGGACGAGGGGTTTGCCAACACTCCGGACAGCTTCTTCACGGCCCACGTCCTGGCGGCGGCTATCAGGAAGCTGGCGCCCTTCGACCTAGTCATATGTGGCCGCCAGGCCTCGGACTGGGACAACGCCCAGGTGCCCCTGGGGGTGGCGGAGATGTTGGGCCTGCCGTGCGTGACCATCGCTCAGAAGGTGGATGTGGCGGAGGGGCGGGTCCGCGTCCAGCGGGTCATCCCCGACGGGTACGAGGAGGTGGAGGCCCCGCTGCCGGCCTTGGTCACGGTGAGCAACGAGCTGGGACAGCCCCGGTACCCTACGGTGAGGGGGATCATGGCTGCCAACCGCAAGGCGCCGGTGGTGTGGAAGGCCCAGGACCTGGGGCTGGACCTGTCCCGCCTGCAACCCACCATCGAGCTGCGTGACCTGCTAGTGCCAGAGTCCAGCCGGGGCCAGTGCGAGCTTATCACCGGCGACGATGACGTGGACGCCGGGCGGAAGCTGGCCCGGAAGTTGCGGGAGGCCAAGCTCATCTGACCCCCTTGGGGCGGTGGCAGCACTTCACCCCATCGGTCCAACCACGCCCAGAGATGGGTTAACACTGACATATAGAGTGAGGAGTCATGGCGCAATCTGAGGAGGTCCTGGTACTAGGGGAGCTGGAGAAGGGCAGGCTCAGTGATACTTCCAAGGAGATCCTGGCCGCTGCCCGTAAGTTAGTGGGGCAGACCCAAGGAGGCCGAGTAGCCTTGGCCTTGTTGGGCAGCAACCTGTCCGAGCAGGCCACGGAGGCGTTGGCCTTCGGCGCCGACAGGGTGTACCTGGTGGAGCACCCGCTGCTGGCGGAGTACCAGGTGGACCTGTACCTGGCAGCCCTGGAGCAGGTGTGCCGCAGCGTGGGGCCAGAGGTGGTGCTCATGGGGCGCACTTTGGCCGGGCGAGACCTGGGGCCGCGCCTGGCTTTCCGGCTGGGCGCCGGGCTGGCCCAGGACTGCCTGGAGGTGAGTTGGGACGCCGAAGGGGGGCGTTTGCTGGGTCGGCGCCCGGTCTATGGCGGCAATGCTGTAGCCGTGGTGGCCTGCCTCACCAGGCCCCAGATGGCCACCATTCGCCCCAAGGCTTACGAGCCCCTCCCTGCCGACCCGTCCCGCACCGGGGAGACGGTCAGGCTACCTGTCACCCTAGATGCCTCCACGGCCAGGAACCGGGTTGTCAAGGTGGTCAAGGAGGAGGTTGGAGGCGTGAAGTTGGAGGATGCCCGGACGGTAGTGGCTGGAGGCCGGGGCCTGGGTGGTCCCGAGCCTTTCAAGCAGCTTGAGGAGGTGGCCAGGCTGCTGGGGGGTGCTGTGGGGGCTTCCCGGGCCGCGGTGGATGCAGGATGGGTGCCCGTCAGCTACCAGATAGGCCTGACCGGCAAGGCCATCGCGCCAGACTTGTACATCACTGTGGGGATTTCGGGCGCCAGCCAGCATATGGCGGGCTGCTCTGGGGCCAAGACCATTGTCGCCATCAACAAGGACCCCCAGGCCAACATCTTCAAGGAGGCGCGCTACGGGGTGGTGGGCGACTGGCAGAAGGTGCTGGCCGGGTTTGTCCAGGCGCTGAAGGAGAAGGGCCGTAAGTAGGGGGAGGAGCAGGGCTCAGCAGGGTTCACCCTGCACCCACTTACGGGCAGCAAGATGGTTCCTTGTTTGTCCCGCCCACCCGCCCTCGATGTGTTTTGGGGGACACTCCCCGAACCCCCGGCAAGGGACTCTGTCCCAGGTACCCCGGGAATACCCGTTACGCTGCTACCCCAAGCTTGGCCCCCTGATTCACGGCCAAGATTTTCCCAGAGGGGTGTGGGCGTCCCCTACCGAGAGCGGCGCTTCTCCAGCGCCTCTTCCATGACCGACCAGCCCAGGAGGGCGCACTTGATACGGACGGGGAACTTCCGCACCCCCTGGAGCACCTCCAGGTCTCCCAGCTTCTCCATCTCCTTGTCCGTCAGTTCTTTGCCGTGCATCAGATCGATGAACAGGCGGGCTACCTCCTGGAACTCCTCCAGGGTCTTACCTTTCAACTGCTCGGTGAGCATAGAGGCGGAAGCCTGGCTGATGGAGCAGCCCTGGCCCTGGAACCCCACCTGCTCCACGCGGTTATGGCCATCCAGCTTGACCTGAAAGGCCACCTCGTCGCCGCAAAAGGGGTTGAAGCCCTCCGCTGATATGTCTGCCTTCTCCAAGCGGGTCTTGTTCCGGGGCTTCCGGTAGTGGTCCAGGATGATCTCCCGGTACAGCTCGTCCAGCTCACTGAAATCAAACTCGGCGGTCATCACGGTACCTGCCTAGAGGGTTCTCGGTCACTGGGGCGGTCCTTTATAGTCAACAACACTCCAGACCCTATTCTACCATCCCGGCTACCTGGGATAAACCGAAGCCGCCCCCTCACGCTCCTTCCCTGCCCGCCCCCAGGGCCTTGAACATGAGGCGGAAGAAGCCTGGAACGTCCACCCCAGTGGGGACCCTGATGTGGCCCGGCCTGCCGGTGAGGACGGTCTGGCCCAGGCGATCGGGCACCTGGGTCTCTACGCTGACTCTGGCGGGCTGGGTGGTGAGCAGACCAGGCTCCATGGCTACGGCCATGGCCAAGGGGTCACACAGGTCGTAGGCGTCCCGCTGGGGATGGCCCTGGAACCAGCGGTGGAGGACGAGGCTGGCTAGCTGGGCGGACCTGCCTCCCCTGGTCAAGGGGCCCAGCCCGTCCCTGGTGATGAGGGCGCGGCGGCAGACACTGAGGTCCACTAGGGTGATGGGCACCCCGCAGGAGAGCACCCTGTCCGCGGCCCAGGGGTCGTTGTAGAAGTTGAACTCGGCGTAGGGAGTGATGTTCCCGGGTACCTCCACCGCGCCGCCCATGACCACCATGTGGGGGACCAACGGTACCACCTCCGGGTGCTGCTGAAAAAGCCTGGCCACGTTGGTGAGGGGACCCAGGGCGATGAGGGTCACCTGGCCCGGACGCTCCAGGAAGGTGCGGGCCATGAGCTGGACGGCCCGCTCCCGTGCCGTGGGAGTGGTAGGCCGAGGGAGGGCTACCCCCAGGCCGCCTGGCCCGTGGAAGTTGTAAGCGTAGGTGAACCTGCCCTTCAGGGGCCGGCTGGCGCCCTGGGCCACGGGTACATCTGTGCGGCCTACGTACTCCAGGATGCGCAGGGCGTTGGCGGTGGCCCGGGATAGGTGGGCGTTGCCCCCCACGGTGGTGACGGCCAGGACCTCCAGGGCCGGCGAGTCCAGGGCCATGAGGAGGGCGATGGCGTCGTCGGTGCCGGGGTCGGTATCTATGATGACGGGTGTGGCTGGCATGGCGGACCTACATGGCGGCCGACAGGAAGGACATGAGGGCGTCCTCGGAGGTGAACTGGAAGCGGTAGTCGGTCTCGCTCCATATCTTTCCTGTGCTCAAGACGATGGGATAGCGTATGAAGTCTAGGCCTACGGCGGGCGAGTCCTTCTGGAAGCCCAGAGTCCAGGCTAGCTGGGTCATGGGGTAGGCGATGGTCGCTGGCAGGAATATGAGGGGCTTACCGGCCAGTTTGGCCAACCTGCTGTACCGGACCACGCGCGGGCCTGCCACGTTGAATATGCCGGGCTTGGGGTCCTTCACCAGGACACCCATGAGGCGGGCCAGGTCATCCTCGTGGACAAACTGCATGGGGGGGTCGTGGCGCCAGACCCCTATGAGGAAAGGCTTGAAGAAGGCCTGGGTGACGAAGTTGCTGGCCCTAGGGCCCATGACCACACAGCAGCGTAGGATGGTGACCCGGGCATCGGGGTTCTCCTCGGCGAAGCGCAGCAAAAGCTTCTCGCTGGCGGCCTTCTGCTCGGCGTACTGGAAGCCCCGGTTGGGCCGGGTGGGGGTCTCCTCGGTGATGGGTATGGGGTTGTCGGGGTGGGCGCCGTACACTGTATGGCTGCTTAGGTAGATGATATTCCTCACCCCTGTGGCCCGGGCCGCCTTGAGGACGTTCTCCGTCCCTCCCACGTTGACGGCCACGTTGGCCCGCAGCTCCTTGGGACTGCGGGCTGGCCTCATGCGGAAGGCCAGGTGCACCACGGTATCCACCCGCATATCCTCGAACAGCTCGTCCAGGGGGCGGGTGACGTCCATGCGCACGGTAGCCAGGTTGTGTACTGGCCGGGGCAGGGGGTTGACATCGATGGCGACGATGCGCTCCAGGTCCGGGTTCTCCTCCAGCTCCTCCAGGACCCGGGCGCCGACGTAGCCCGCTGCGCCGGTCACGGCCACCACCGCTGGGCGGTCACGCTGAGTCATTGGCGGGGCTGTCGGTGAAATCGAACCGGAGGGTCCCCAATCCCCGCACCTCGAAGCCCATGGCTATCTTGTGGGGCTCTTTTGATAGGGGCTCGCCTGCCACGTCAACGGTGGTGGTGCGGTTCAGGGCTAGGGTGAAGGGGGTCTCCTCACTGACGGCGGTGAAGGCAAACTCTTTGCCGTCCACAGTGAAGAAGCAACGGTCCAGGGGCAGCTCCTTACCATCCACCTGCAAGGGCATGAGCTTCTTGGCGTAGCCCGACCCCAGGGAATTTTTGAGCTGGAATTGGAAACCCCTGGGGGTGTTGCGCAGGCTCCCCTTGACATAAAGTCTGCGCAGGAGAAAACCGGGTACACTGATCATGATTATTCACCCTCCTTCTCTTCGACCTGTCGTCGCATGCGGAACAGCTCCACCTCCGCCTCCACCACCTCCTGAGGTAGTGGCTGGACCTTTCCCAGGAGAGAGGCAAAAACGTAAATCTGGGCTGCCCGCTCCACGAGGGTGCAGACCTCCACGGCCTGGGCCAGGCTGCTGCCCACGCCCACCAGCCCGTGATTCCGCAGGATGACCGCGTTACGTTCTTCCAGGGACTGGCACACGTGCTGGGCCAGCTCCTCCGTGCCGGGGAAGGCGTACTGGGCCACGGGCACCGGCCCGCCCACCAGGAGCACCATCTCATCAATTATAGGCGGTAGCTCCACTCCCGCCACTGCCAGCACTGAGGCGAAGACAGAGTGGGTGTGGATGACGGCCCTCACGTCCTTCCGCGTCTTGTAAACCGCCAGGTGCAGCAGGCTCTCCGAGGATGGGACAGCGTCCCCCTCCACCGGCTCGCCCTGGCTGTCTATGATGACCACCTCCTCTGGGGTGACCTTGCCCAGGGCGCGGCGGCTGGGGGTGACGGCTACCAGGCCGCTGCTTTGAAGGCGGAGGCTGGCGTTGCCGCTGGAGCCGCTGACCAGCCCCAGGCGGGCCACTTGCCAGGCCGCCTCTGCCAGTTGTTGTCTTTCCTTGTCCCACTGAGACATGGCCCTCTCATTCTAGCCCAGGGCTTGGCGGGGTTCACCATGCGCAGGGGCACGCCCTGCACCCTTCTTTTTTGGGTAACCAAGGTGAGATGTGGTTGCGGGGGGGGGGGGGGGG
>DAOUBE010000163.1:0-2169 GCA_034432835.1 Dehalococcoidia bacterium
CCGTACTCCCGAGGAGATCTACCACAACCTGCTCCTGGTGTCCGCCGACCTTGGGGTGCCCAGACGGCCGTGGCAAACTCCCACGGAGCACCGGCGGCGTCTGGGGGGCCTCCTGCCTGTGATGCCGGTGGACCGGATCGTAGGGGGCTTTCAGGAGGCCAAGTACGGCGGGCGTTCCCTGGACGGGGGGCGCATGGGCCAGCTCCAGCAGGACTGGCAGGTAGTGGCGGAGGCCCACGACGCGCTGGTCAAGGACGGCGGTCAGGCGCCGACGGAGGATGAGCAGCAGGACCCGGCGTCCCAGGGGGGCTAGGGGGCTGGTCTGGCCCTGGCGCGCAGGTCATCGTACATAATTACGTGGCCGCACCATGGAGATAAAGTAGCGTAATGTCGCTAGAAGGGACGAAACCATAGGAGGCGTGAATTTCGTAGAATCTTGTGGAGGCAAAAGAAAGAAAGGAGTACCTTCAGGGGACCGGGGGGAAGGGTGCTTGTTATAGTACAAACGTCCAATTGGAGCCATGGAAACCGCGGTTAACTGGCCGAAAACGCTTCATGATTCGCTTGACTGATAAGGTACCAGATGGGATAATTACGTAACGTCTGGGTACCATGTGTCCGAATTCTTAAGGCGAACGTGCGTATCAGACGCTATTACTGTTTACACTCTTTGCCCAGGCATCTGGGTGAATTGTGTCACCAACTCAGGGAAGGAGAGGACTGTGGTGAGTAATGCAATATCATGGATGAGGAACCATCGGATACTGTTAATGTCCTTTGTCTTGGTGCTGGCCCTGGTGGCTGTGGCCTGTGGCCGTCAGCCTACGGCAACACCCACGCCTACCACCGGTATCACGCCCACGCCGACCCCCACGCCTACCCAGGTGACGGCCACCCCGACGCCCACTCCTACGAGCACTCCCACCACTCCAACGCCCACCGCTACCCCAACCCCTACTGCTACCCCTACTCCCACAGCCACACCACCACCCCCCCAGATGGGCAGCATAACCCTTCCCATCATGTCCGTGGCCAACTCTGGAGTAGCGGGCCGGGCCACCCTGACTCCCCAGGCCAATGGGACCATACAGATTAGGGTGGAGGCTTACGGCGTCAAAAACGGGACCCCCTATTTCTCGGGCAGCTCCAACCGCACTGCCCAGGACTGCCAGGGCGGCCTCATAGGCTCCTTCTCTTCGTCCCAGACCTTCACCCATCCCATCCCGCAGCAGCGGGGCCAGGTGGTTATCACCTACACCGTGCCCGGCCCTCTGTCGGACATCTTCTCCGTCTCCATCCGGGAAGGGGCCACCCAGCCGGGTACGTTGGTGGCTTGTGGTGAGTTCGAGGCCAGGGACCGCCTTGTCCTGCCCCTGGGCCCCATCGGTGGCTCCACCGTGGTGGGCAAGGCCGAGCTGAGGACCGAGGGCAATATGGTCCGCGTTGAGCTGGTGGCCTACGGTGTCCAGAATGGCACCTCTTACTTCTCCGGCGCTTTCAACAGCACCTCTCAGAACTGCACGGGCGGCCTCATCGGTAGCTTCGCCGCTCCCGTCACGGCGGAGAACGGCCAGGTCCTCATAGGCTACAATGTGCCTGGCCCCATACAAAACATCTTCGCTGTATCAGTGAACCAGGGCACCCAGACGCCCGGCACCGTGGTAGCCTGCGGTAGATTCACCAACCGCTAGCCCCCACACTATCAAGGGTCGCGAACAAGGCGGGCTGGGAAGCTTCCAGCCCGCCTTCTCTTTTGCCACCATCGTGTCCCGCCTGCACTGAAGCCGCTTGTGGACAGGAGCGGCTTGGTCTTGTGGAGGGCGTGCCGCCTCATCCCCCTCTTAGGTCGAGGGGGATTGGGCATCCCCCTCGAGGCTCCCCCATATAACCCTCATCCCCCTAAGTCCCCCTTCTCCCACAGGGAGAAGGGGGAATGTAAAGTTCAGGGGATTCTCCCCTGGTACCCCTAGCAGGGGGCTCTGTCCCCTGCACCCATGGGTCCTCCCAGTCCCCGGCGTCTATGATGGCGTTGGCCAGACTCCTAGCAGGGGAGAGCCCCCTGCACCCTCGATATTCCGTGGTTGGACGAGGAGGAGGACTTCCTCAGGGGTTGTGTCTCCTGCACCCCTGAGGACTCCCGCCTAGCATACCGCCCTGCTTAGGGGAAGG
>DAOUBE010000164.1:0-11812 GCA_034432835.1 Dehalococcoidia bacterium
GGACATGACTTCCCTGGGATGAGTGAGCACAAAGGGAACATCCAGAAGCATCCCCGCGGCCACGAAGAAAAAGACGGAGAAGACGTCCCGGAAGGGGACTACCTCTATAAGGGCTAGCTGGTTGTAGATAGACTGGCCCACGATGACGCCAGCCAGGAAGGCGCCCAGGGCAGCGGGCAGACCCAAGCTCTTCATGGCCACCGCTAGGCCCAGGGCGATAAAGATGGCCGCCAGCAGGAACAGCTCCCGCCCAGCCGAGGCGATCCTGGCCAGGAGGCCCGGCAACACCCGCACACCCACCAGGTAGGTGGCAATGGTCAGGAAGACCCCCAGGGCCAACTCCCGGCCCACAGAGAAGAGGGTCTCGCTGGATACCTCACCCAGGTAGGGCATGAAGATGATCAGAGGAACAAGGAGGGCATCCTGGCCGATGGTCAGGGCCAGGGTGATACGCCCGTGCTCGGTATCAATCTCCCCCCGCTCGGTCAAGAGCTTGACAATGACCACGGTGCTGGAGACGGCCACCAGGATGCCTGTGAGAACAGAAAAGGCCAGGGGCATGTGGAGGAATAGGCCCACCACTGCCGCCACAAGGATGGTGACGCATATCTGAAGGGCGGAGGCCAGCACCGCCAGCTTATACATGCTGTGGATGCGCAGCATGGAGAGCTGGGCACCCAGGGCGAACATGATGAAGGCGATGCCTATCTCCGCCAGGAGGTTGACCTGCTCGGGGTCTTCCACGAGGCCTAGAGCCGAGGGCCCGATAAGTGCCCCGGCGATGAGATAACCCAGCATGGGGAGCTGCTTGAGGCGGCTGACCATGAACCCCGCCACCAGCGCAGCGCCCAATACGAGGACGAAGTCCCCTATGAAGGGAACACCAACCAAATCGATACCTCCAAGAGTGTAGCAGGAGGCTCAGAGAAGGAAGGCGGCCATCCCACAGGGCCTGCCTCCTATGCATCGGCCCAAAGAAGATACCAAAAATCCGGCCAGGGGTGCCTTTTGGGGGGATGACTTACTTCGACTAATTTTTAACTAGTTCTTAAAATTTGCTCATCGTTAAAATAACCTAATACCCCTTCTCCCATTTCTGGTTGAGGGGGCCGTGAATCCTGGCCTCGCGGTCCTGTCGGCCTGAGCCGGGTGCTGCCATGCCTCCGTACCCTGGGAAGGGGAATCTCGGGGGTCAGGGGAGTACACCCACCTGGAGTAAACCGCGCCCTAGCAGGATACCAAGGCTAAGCAAGCAGTTCCGGCCTCACCTTCCAAGAACAAGAGGAAGGGCGATAGTGTCGTGCGTTAGCGCGGCCTCCTCCGGGGCCCAGAGGAGGACCCAGGGCTGGCGAGGCGTCACTGGATTCCAGCATGCGCCGCAATGACGACAACCCGATGTCCTCCTCTCCCACTCAGACAGGACTCCCAGCCTGGTCATAAGACTTTCCATCTCACGCCCCTGCCCTGGCCCTGAGCCACCGGAGGTAGGTGAAAACCAGGGCAGCCGAGTTCACCACGGCGTGGAGCACCACGGGACCCGCCACGCTATCGGTGTAGTGGCGGAGGGGGCGAAAAGCAGTCCGCCACAAAGGTGCCGGCTATACCCCCCATGAAGGCGCCCCATATCAGCAGGCGGGAGCGGCCTACCACACCTGTCCTTAGAAGGACAGAGGCGGGAGCCAGGTGCCACAGGGCAAAGACCAGGCTGGATACCCAGAAGGCGTGGCCCACGCCCAGCCGAGCCGCCAGGCCAAAGAGGACCCCCCGAAAGAGCATCTCCTCGAACAGGGCCGTACCTATAGGGATTCGCACCAGCGCCCGGCCTACCACCTCCCTGCCCGTTAGCCCTACCACCCGCGGGTCTATGGAGACGCGCCGCACCAGACCAGGGAGCAGCGCCATGAATCCCAGGGGCAGCGCCAGCAGCAGCCCCAGGCCAAGGCCCACCAGGGCGCTCCAGGCGCCGGCCGGCCAGCCCAGGCCCAGCTCACCGGGGGTCAGGGCGGGCCCCAGGAGGGCCCAGGCCAGCACCGCCGCCAGGAAAGCGAGGTTCAGGGCCACGTAATGCCGGTGGTGCACAGGCCGGGCCAAGGTGTTGGCTACATTATTATAGAGAGCCAGGGCCACGCACAGGCCCACCAGGTCTCCCACGCTAGAAACCTCCCCACCTGGGATGGGACAGCCCTTAGAGGGGGCCCGATGGTATAATGCCGTAGTAGTAGCCAGCACGCGTAGCTTAAGCCAGGAGTCGGGTGATGTAACCATGGACGACCAGGAGTTCGTGGTACGCATGAAGGAAAAGATCCAGAGGCTAACAGGGAAAGAGGTGGAGTTGGTCTTGGGGGGCCCAGAGGACGAGCAGGTGTCGGTGGACCTCGGGGGGCCCATCCCAAAGATCGTGGTGACGCCGCTGGTGCTGAAGGCACCGGGCCTGGCACGGATGAGCATCGAATACGCCGTGGCATCCATCAAGAAAGGGGAAGAGGTCAGCCCCCTGGAGTTCTACATGATCTTAAGAAGGAATTAGCGGTCCCCCAGGGTTCCTGGGACGCCAAGGGACAAGGCTATCCTAGGTGTCGGGCTCCCCCTCGGCCCCATTATTCACGACCGGCCAGAAAAAAGTCTGACGGTCCACATCCTCGAACACCCTCCGCAGCCCGGCCACCACATCCTCCTTCACCTGCTCAACCTGGGCCAAGGCACGGGCCTCCCTGAGGACCCGGGGTTCGTCGCAGAGGGTGACAAGACCCGGGGCCCTGACCACCTCCCGGACCAGGGAGCGCTGGAGGGCCTCCAACACACGGCGGTTCCAGTACTCCTGCATCCCGTTGGTTTTGATAAAGTACATCAGGTCCACCACCACAAACCGGTCACCGTCGTCGCAGAAGTGGTGGGCAACCATCATCTCCACGGAATCCTGGTCCAGGTCCCAGAGAACGCAGCCACCCTCCAGCACCGACACTGGCTTGCCACACACGTCGCAGAGTATCGTCGGCCTGACACGCATAGTAAGGCCCTACTATAGCACAGCCATTCCAGGTTTTCCTAGGTAATCAGGCCCGGGTTTCGGCCTGATGCGTCTGCCTACCGGCTGTGGAGGGCGGTGTTGACAGCGAGCCGGGCTAGGCCTACTATTACTTGATGAAGGCACCCTGAGAGCGGGTGTAACTCAGTGGTAGAGTGTCTGCTTCCCAAGCAGAAAGTCGAGGGTTCGAATCCCTTCACCCGCTCCAATCCTCTTCCAGCACGTGGCTCCGCCAAGCTCCAGCTAGTCCATCTGTGACCAAGGGTCGTCTGTCAGGACCACCAAAGCCTTCCCCTCCACACCACCATTGCCCTTGAGCTGTACCCCTCCTGCCTAGTACCGTGGCCCCTGGGTGGGATATCGGGCTGGACCCGAGGGCCAGTCCCTTCTTCGCGCCAGGGGCCTGTTTCCCCGTGGGATAGTTCACCCTACTTTTGGTTATGTATATCATCCGCGTGGGATTCGCCGTGCCTGGACCTGCCCAGGAAAGCCCGCCAGGAAGTGCCAAACGCTCCACACTTAGCCAGGAGCAGTCAGGGACAAAAGGCCAAGGCCTTTGCCGACACTCCGGACATGACGTGGGGCGGCCCGCTGGGGGACCCGCCCTAGGAGCCGTCCTTGGGCATGTAGGCATAAAAGTCGGAGTACCACCACTGGCTGCCCAGCTTACGGGACAGGAAGTAGTCCACGAAGCCCCTCCAGGCCTGGCGCCGGGAGATGTTCTCCTTGACGTAGGAGAACTCTTTACTTAGCTGGGTCATCACCGAGTCCTCCCGGCGCTCGCTGGGGACCCGGTAAACCTCGGGGAACCAGAGCAGGTTACGGTAGGGCCCTTCCTTGTCGTACTGGGTCAGGTAGGCCTCGTCCCGCCGGGAGTGGTGGGCGTTGAGGAGCACAGCCTTCGCCGTAGGGGTCTCGGTGATAGGGTTGCACCAGGAGACCCAGCCGTCCTCACTACGGTCCTTGACGCAGCGCCAGTCTATGTTGGTATCCCCACGGACGTACCACTGGAAGGGGAACCAGATCTCGTAGTCCGTCATGATCCGACCATTGGGGTCAGCCTGGGTCACCTCCTGCCGGACCTTCTGGGCCACCCGCCGCACGTCTATGCTCCCCTGGGCGTAATTCAGCATCTCGATGGGGCGGTCGTCGTAGGTGTAGCTGGCCCGGGCAGCGACGAAGAAGGTGAACCCCAGCATCAGGCCAGCTACGCCCAGAGCCGCCAGAGCAGGGCCGTGGACGGAGCGGAAGCGGTACATCATCAGAAGGGTGGCCGCCAGCAGGGCCAGGGTGACCCCCAACAGGACCTTGAGGCGCAGGGGATCCAGGTTGCCGGCCTCCAGGTAGTCCTTAAGCAACCAGATACCCACGGCCAGCAAGGCCGGCGCCAGCAGCAAAAGCAGCCCTTGGGCACCACCGAAGACCAGGATCATAGCGCGGCGGCGGCCGTTCTGCTCGTCCAGGGCCATGAACCTGGCCCGGACCCTGGGCAGCACCCGGCGCCAGCGCACCCCCTCCACCAACCGCCCCAGGAAGGCCCCCGAGAGCACGACGAAGGGTAGGGCCACGTTGACCAGCAACCAGGGCATCTTCTCCGAGGCTACGGTGTAGGCCAGGAGGGTGATGAACGCCCAGTACACCAGGAAGAGCCCGAACAAGTCGCCCTTGCGTAGGAAGTAAAAGGCCGCGGGCACGCCCACCAGAAGGGGCAGGAACTCGTAGGTAAAGCCGGTGGCCAGGTAGTAGTACCAAGGCTGGCCGCCCCGGGCCACCTCCTGCTGGGCCAGCCAGTAGCCCAGGGACTGCCAGATGCCGGTGTAAAACCCTCCGGGATAAACGCACCCGCCTGGGTGCAGGCCCACGGGGTTGGTGAAAAAGGTGGTGTATAGAAGGACGTAGATGCTGTAGAAGATGCCGGCGCACTTAAGCCACTCCCTCCCCCTCCACATCACCCCCGCCACCGCCGACAGGCCCATGGTGAAGGCCAGGATGCCGAAGGAGACGTAGAGGCTCTTGCAGTCCTGGGGCAGGCCGACGGGGCCCCCAGCGCTCTGGGGCGTCACCAAGACCAGGCCCAGAGGCTCCTGGACCAGGCTGGTCAGGGCAGACCATTGGGGCAGGGCCAGGGTGACCAGAAGGACCAAGAGGCTGGCCGGACGGTCGAACTGGGAGATGCGAACCCGGCCCAGGACCCACGGCACCAGGTCAGGGATGGCCAGCAGGAACAGGAAGGCGCCCAGGACCACGCTGAGCATCCAGGCCGTCTCCTTGGTGGAGAAAGCCAGAGCCAAGACGGCCGATGCCAGGTACAGGTGGCGCCTGCGGCCCTCCTGGAGGTACCTCCATATGAGGGCCACCAGGGCCAGGGCGAAGAGGGCTATCAGGATGTCGTTGCGCCCAAAGCGGCTGAAATAAAGCAGGCTGGGGGAGACAGCCAGCATGGCCGCCACCACAAGGGCACCGGCCCGGCCCAGGTAATCGCGCAGGAAGTAAGGTACCGCCACCAGGGCAGTCCCCGCCAAGGCGTAGACCAGTCTGGCCGTATAGTCGTTATCCCCAAAAATAAGGAAGACCAGAGCGTTGAGGTGGAACTGGAGGGGGCCGTGCATAAGAGGATTGTGGCTGTAGCCGCGGCCTTCAGCCAGTTGATAGCTGTAATAGATGTGTAGGGCCTCGTCATAGTGGATGGCACGGCCATGGAGCTGCCACAGGCGCAGCCCCAGGGCTAGGAGCACCAGTATGAGGTATGCGTACCCCTCCCAGGTAAGGCTGGCCCGCGCCTGCTCCAAAAGGCGTCGAGCCTGATGCGTGGTGCGCTGTAGGGTTGTGGTCACACCCTCAGCAGAGATCATGGCAACCTTTCATCGTTATCCCTGCCCCGGTCTCCCATCTTGCGGCAGAAGGCAGGAGCTGCCCTTTGGCGTTTCCCCACGCCCTATCCCCCTCTGTGGCCAGGAGAGTCAAGGGCCAGCCCCCTCCGGGACAACCTCGAATACGATCACGCTACCGCTCCGGAACACAGGACGAAGGAGCTGGGGGAATTGTTCCAAGGCCAGCTCTCCATAGCTAGAGCGCTCACGCCTGCCAGCATACACGTACCTAACATTATACTTACGCAGCAGTTGCTCCAGCCGTTCCGCATCCCTGATGCGGTAGAGCTCGGCGACGTCCTCGGGGCGGCCATGGAAGGGGACCGTGGAGCCGCGCCACTGGTGCTCATGGCCCCGCCATCCCAGCACCGCGGGCAGGCCTGTGCTGGCAGAGATGCGCCCGTACTCCGAGTAATCGTCACCCACCGCCTCCACCATGCGACCCCACTCTGCTTCGTCGCGCAGCCAGGCAATAGCCTCGTACTCGGCGGGGTCGGCCTCCTTGACAAAGGCCAGCCCGTCCAGAGTGGCCCTGCCACTGAAGCCCCTGGTCTTGTCCCAGGCAGCCCCCACCGGATAGTACAGGGACGCCGCCAGAAGGAGGGCGGCCAGGCCGAACCAGCCATAGGTGGCCAGCCTGGGCAGCCTGGCTGGCGAGGCCGCGCGAGAGCCCCAGTAGTATAGGCTGTAGGCTCCGCCCATGGCAAGAAACAGCCATGCCTGATAGTAGAGCTTGAACACGGTGTTCATACGGGTGCCGAAGAGGTCCTGAAGATAAAAGAGCTCGGCGCCCACCAGCAGGTAGTAGCCCAGGGACAAAAAGAGGGCGGCGAAGGCCACGGGGCTCCCCTGGGGCTCCCGCGCCCAGCGGAAGGCCCCGTAGAGCCCCAGGCCCGCCAAAGCCATGAGAGGAAGCACCCGCCCGAAGCGGGAACCTACAGAGAGAAGCCCCCCAACCAACTCTCCCTCAAAAAAGCTGAGGAGGAGTTCCAGCCCCGCCCAAAGGACAAAGGGAAGCAACAGCAGGCCGAGGACAAGGAGCAGCAGGGCGGTATCCCCACCGGGCCGCCGCACTAGGCCCCAGACCTGGCCCACCAGGAAGGGCGCGGTGAGCAGGAGGGGCAGGCCCCAGATAAGGAGGAAGTGGATGGGCCGGGTGCCCACGTCCCGCAGGGGCAGAATGCCGCTGGCCTGGCTGTGCAGGGTGGCGTAGAAGGGCGTGTACAGGGCCACGGCGACGAGATAGACCGGGGCCAGGAAGTGCACGGCAGGCCACAGGGATCCCGCCAACCTTGCCCCACTGTCTCGGTAGCTCTTGACCAGGACCACCCCGGCAAGGAGGGCGGCGAAGACCGGCAGGTCGAAGATGTTGATGAAGCCCAGGGCGCCCAGCGACCAGCCCAGGGCCAGAGTCCGCCAAGGGTGGGCCCTCACCCAGCAGAACCCCACCCTGTCAGGACTGAGGAGCAGGTCCAGGAACAGGGCCAGGTTAAGCAGTAGGAAGGGGAGGGAGATGACGTGGGGATGGAGGTCCCCCAGGAGGAAGCTGAAGTAAGGGAACTCGGTGATGGTATAGTCCAGGCTGCGGCCCCCCTCCACCGTGTCGATGACCCGGGTCGCCCGCCACCACCACCAGACCTCCCTGGGGAACCAGGAGGGCTGGCCCTGGTGGCTCCCCTCTAATCCCTTTATGGAGACCCACCTCCAAAAGCCCTCGGAGCCCCAGCCCCGGGCGTGGGCCAGCTCCAGCACCCCCTCCAGGTTGCCGATGAGCAGGAGCAGCAGAGGCGCCGTCAGCCCGAAGGCCACCCCAAGGACAGCCCTGGCGCCAGAGAGGCGCACCAGGTTGTACACCAGCCCGAAGGCCGCCACCCCCACCAGGCCCGGCAGCAGGGCCAAGCTCAGGTTGTAGGCTATGTTGGAGGGTATGGCGGTGAGCTTTGTAAGGCTGGCCATCATCAGGTGGCCCATGTAGTAGTAGCTGATAGGGTGGCCAGAGAGCCAAGGGGCCTCGGGCGGGAAAGCCCGGCTGCGGAGTATGGAGTTCAGGAAGGCGAAGTCCATGGGCTTCTCGGTGTGGTTGATCTCCGGCGTGTGGGCCACGACGAACACCCAGAGGGCGAACAGGGCAGCGAAGAGGGCCTCCGAGGCCAGGATGACCATGCCCTCCTGGGCTAGGAAGGCCCGGAGCTCGCCCCGGCCCCGCCAGGCCAAGAGACCGGCCAGGACTCCCATAAGCACTCCCAAAGCTATTAGGGTGTACTGGGAGTAGGGTATGAGGCGGGTCAGGCCCAGGGCCCAGGAGGAGTAGCCCAGGAGCAGAAGGGCCAAAGGCTTGGCCAGGGTGTAGCCGCGGTCGGGGAGGCGGTGGAAGAGGCGGAAGGCCAAGGGCAGGGCCAGCAGGCCCAGGAGCTCCACCACCACAAACCAGACGACGGCGTAGTACACCGGGACAACCTCTATTACTAGTGGTCTTGGCAGGTTGCCACAAGGCCCTCAGACGACGGGGTGGTACTCCGAGGGGAAGGGCTACTGTGCCAGCACGTAATACGTGTCACAAGACAGTGTAGATGCTCCGGTGAGCCAAAGGGTAGAGCTTTGCAGGCCCACATAGAGAGAAACTTGGTTAGAGAAGCCGTGGGAGGGCCGCGGCGCGGCCTGGTCGATGAGGACAGGGGTCAGTCCGCTACCGGGGCCGGCTGGAGCAGGGCGTCCACGAACTCGTGGGCATCGAAGGGGGCAAGGTCCTGGAGGCCCTCGCCGGTACCAATGAACAAGATAGGAAGGCCCAGCTCCTTTCTTATGGCCAGGACAATGCCGCCCTTGGCCGTGCCGTCTAGCTTGGCAAGGATGATCCCGCTGCACTCCACCGCCTGGGTGAAGTACTGGGCCTGGGTGAGGCCATTGTGGCCGGTGGTGGCATCCAGCACTAGGAGCACCTGGTGAGGGGCCGTCGGATCCAGGCGGCCCAGGACTCGCTTGATCTTCTTCAACTCCTCCATGAGATTGGACTTGGTGTGGAGGCGGCCCGCCGTGTCAATAATCAACACGTCGGCACCCCGAGCCCGGGCCGCCTGGAAAGCGTCGAAGGCCACGGCCCCTGGGTCGGCGCCCTGGTGGTGGGCCACCACCTCGGCCCCGGCCCTTTGGCCCCAGACCTGAAGCTGCTCTATAGCCGCCGCCCGGAATGTGTCCGCCGCCCCCAGCACCACCTTCTTCCCCATCTCCCGGAACATGTAGGCCAGCTTGGCGATGCTGGTGGTCTTGCCCACACCGTTGACCCCCACCACCAAGACCACCAGGGGCTTGGGCCAGGTGGTGGGATCGTCCAACGGGGAGGACTCGCCGTCGGGGGACTCCAGAAGGGCCACCATCTCGTCTCGCAGCACACCCAAGACCTGGTCCGGGTCCGATAGACGGTCGCCGCGGACGCGCTGGCGGAGGTTTTCCATAAGCTCCAGGCTGGTGCTGACCCCCACGTCAGCCGAGATGAGGGCCTCCTCCAGCTCCTCCCACACCGAGTCGTCCAGGCGGGAGCGGCGGAGCAGCCCGGATATGCGGCCGAAGAAGCCCTCGCGGCTCTTCTTGACCGCGGCCTCAGTCTTCTTCTTGTCTCGTTTCAGAAAGCCGAACACCTCGCACCTCTCGCACCTCATCCATCTTAGCATCGGACGGAGGATGGAGCAACGAAGGCGAGGGGCTGATCCTGTTGGCTTGCGGTGGTCACTGTCCCGCCCTCCCCTTGGGATTCTTCGGTCGCTACGCCCCCTCAGAATGACCCTTAAACCCCTGGCAGGCTACCGGCGGCGCCGGCGGCGCCGGGCGCTATGAGGCTCCCAGCTCCAGTGCTCCCGGAGCATGTCGAAGCCGGCCCAGATGACCCCCATAGCCACCAGGACGACCACTAGCTCCGACACGGCGGACGTGGAAGGCCGTTGGATGAGCCCCCGGGCGGCGACTATGGCCGTGGGGAGCATGGTGAACATGGCCACCTCCCGCAATCTGGCCCAGAACTGGTCCTTGGACCACCTCTCTATCCTGGAGGCCGACGCCCACCCGGCGGAGCGGAGCATGGCCGCAACAAAGGTGACGACAATGAAGAGGGCCAGCAAGATACTAAGGCTCCAGGTGGACCTGATGAGGAAGCCCACCAGTGAGGAGCCTGTCCAAAGAAGGATGCGTAGTCTCCACTTGCGGGACATACGTCACTGTACCTCGTCAGCAGTCGCAGAGAACAGGAAGAGGCAGTAGGCAGGCCAGGCGGGGCCGGAAGCCGCCATGGCCTTGAGACCAGTCAGAGGGAAGAGGCCCGGACCTGGCTCTTGCGCGCGTACTCAGTGCCGCCGTATATGATAGCAACCACGGCAAGCACCAGTGCCAGCGCTAGAGCTGAGGGGACCGAGGGGTCTTTGTAGAGGCGCCATGCGGTGTCCCAGGCCGAGGGTGTGACCACGGATAGGGCCATGCCCCGGACTATTCCCCAGAACTGGTCCTGGGTCCAGCGCTCCACCTTGTTCATCCATCGGTCCAGCCAAGAGATCTTGTTAATGGCCCGCCGGCGGAGCCAGGCAGCGCTGAAGCTGACCACCAGGACTACCAGCAGTAGCCGCTCCACACCCCAGATGCCCCTGACCACCAACCCCAGGACGAAGGAGGCGGCCCAGACGAAGGCCCGCACCTTCCACCGTCGCGGGACCTTCCGCCACAGGCCTACCAGACCCTTCGCCATACATGAATTTTATCTGGCCCCCGGACGCAAAAACCCAGGACTTTCGTCCTGAGCATCTTCCCTGGGCAGGTCGAGAGCGGTCCGCGCCACACCAGCGCCGATGCCAAAGGGCGTGCGAGGAGGTACCTGGGGGCCCGTCACTGGCTGCTGGCTGCGTCCAGCCCGGCTAGTGCCTCTTGGGCAGCGGCACGCTCAGCCTCTTGCTTGCTATGTCCGGTGCCCCGCCCCAGGACGCGGCCGGCCACCGCCACCTCTACCGTATAATGCCGGGCGTGGTCTGGCCCTGTGACCTCCACCACCCGGTAGGTGGGTAGGGGATAGCCCCTAGCCTGCAGCGCCTCCTGAAGCATGGCCTTGGGGTGCTTGGGAATACCCCGGGCGACGGCATCGGTGATGGCCTTGTCCAGCAGCTTGAGCAACGTGGAGCGGGCAGCCTCGAACCCCTGGTCCAGGAAGAGGGCCGCAGCTAGGGCCTCCAGGGCCCCCGCCAGGTTGGAGGGACGCTCCCGACCACCCAGGGACTCTTCGCCCTTACCCATGAGTAGGTGCTGGCCCAGCCCCAGCTCCTGGGCCACCCTTGCCAGGCTCTGGTCGGTAACCACATAGGAGCGGAGGTAAGTGAGCTCACCCTCCGAGCGGCCAGGGCAGCGGCGGAAAAGCTCCTCGGCCACCACCAGGCCCAGCAGGGCATCGCCCAGGAACTCCAGGCGCTGATTGGACTCCTGCTGCCACCACGGGTTCTCGTTTATGTAGGATGAGTGGGTCAGGGCCTGTTTCAGCAGGCCCTGGGCCCTGAACTGTACTCCCAACCGCTCCTCAAGGGGATGCTTGTCTATCATGCTCCAGTCCAGTTTTCGCCAGGGCTCGCCCTGGCAGGGTCCACCCTGCACCAGGGCACAGCCCTGGACCCTTCCCTTTGGGTGCCCAAGATGAATTGTGCTTGTCCCACCCTCCCGGCAGGGCTCGCCCTGCACCCACTCTTCACCTTCCCTGGTCACATAACCTTAGTGACCACCTCAGGGAAGTGTGGGTCAAGGGCGAGCCCTTGGGGATTTCTCCTCTGTTACCCCTAGCAGAGGGGCAGCCTCCTCTGCACTCCCCCTGTTCTAGGCCAGCCTTGACCTAGGGCCACCATCCTGTAGCCTTACATCTGGCCACCCGAGAAGGATTGGGTTTGGTCCCACCCAC
>DAOUBE010000165.1:0-1791 GCA_034432835.1 Dehalococcoidia bacterium
GCCCTGGCAAGTGGAATTGCTGGTAGTCAGGCCCGGGGCCTTCGATGCCAGGACCGCCTTCCGCTTCGAGCTGTCGGGGGCGGCCACCGGCGCCGACATCGTTCCCTCACCTTAGGTAGGGAGGCTGCTATGGGGAATTGAACTGGCGCTGCTGGGGGTGCTCTTCCTGGGTACGGGAGTGGCCCTGGGTGGGTGGTGGACCAGGGCTGGGATAGCTACCATGAGCTCCGGAGGACTGGCCCTACTAGGGGGCGTCTTCTTGCTGGCCAACGCCCAGCTTCTGGCCCCGGGAAGGGAGGTGCCCCAGCAGAACCCCTTCCCGCCCACCAACGCGTCGCTGGCCCTGGGACGGCAGCTCTACCAGGAGCACTGCCAGCAGTGCCACGGCGAGGCGGGCCGCGGCGACGGGCCTCTAGCGCCCACCCTGGACCCTCCGCCCCTGGACCTGGGGGTGCACGTGCCCCTCCACCCCGACCGCCAGTTGTTCCTCTTTGTCCACGATGGGGTCGCTGGCACGGCTATGGCTCCCTGGGGCGGCCGGCTGGCGGACGAGGAGATATGGCACCTGGTGAACTATATGAAAACCTTCCGCCCCGTGGCGCAGTAGGGCGGACTGGGTGCTTTGGGGGCAGATCACAGCGCCTGGCGCGCAAGGCTCCACGCGTTAAGGGCGATGAGGGTCAGGCCCACCAGCACCCCCACGGCCCTGGCCGGGAGGCGCCGGCTAAGGTAGGCGCCCAGGGGTGCCGTCACCAGGCTGCCGGCCATGAGGGCCAGGGGCAGGCTCCAGTGGAACTGCTGCCACGGGATTTGGGACAGGATGGTGACGGAGATGGCCCCGGCCACGAAGAACTCCACGAAGTTGACCGTCCCGATGGCGAAGCGTGGGTGCCCCCTGTGCCCCATGACCACCGCCGACGTGACGAAGGGGCCGAAGGCGCCACTCAGGCCGTTCATAACCCCTCCCGCAAAGCTGATGACGCTCAGCCACAGGGAGGGGCCGGCCCCAGACCTGCTCCCCAGAAGGGTATGCCACGGCCTTCGGGTGATGACGGCGGCCAGGTCCTGGCCGCCAGCTACCATGGGGGGCTGAGAGGGATAGGGGAGGAGGAATCGCCGCAACACCAGCAGGCCCATCATAAGGAGCACCAGGGGCACCAGTACCTGCACGGCGTTGGTGGGCAGACGGGTCACCATCATGCCGGCCGCGGTGCCGCCGGCCACCGCGGGGACCACCATAGGCAGCACCCAGGACCAGCGCACGTTGCCCAGCCTTATGTGGGCCAGGCCCGAGACCAGCCCGCTGCCAACCTTGGCCAGGTTCACCGTGGCTACCACCACCGCTGGCGCAATACCCCCTGACACCATGACGGTGCCCGACAGCGCCCCGAAGCCCATACCCGCCAGGGCGTCCAGGAACTGGCCCGTCGCACCGGCTACTATGGCTATTATCCAGAGCCACACCGACATACCATCCTCGCTGCCAGGCCCAGTGTTCAGGAAAAACAAAAGCCCCCTCAGGCACCATGTCTGAGGGGGCTGGGTTTCCTGGGTCTATTGGACTTGCGGGCTATGCAGGAACGGCAGACACAGGTAGCGCCTCCCCCTCTGGGCTACGACAACAGACGCATTGGGGAAGGGCTACAGATCTCATTGCAACGATATTCTGAGGGAGCCTGGGAGCTGTGTCAAGGGCCTGTACTGGTTCAGTACATATGAGACAGTCGGGCTATTTTAGGGACCAGTTCTGGGTGGTGCTTAGTAAGATACTGGGCTGGGGTGTTGTAGTCC
>DAOUBE010000166.1:0-5806 GCA_034432835.1 Dehalococcoidia bacterium
CCTAAGGCCCCCTTCTCCCACAGGAGAAGGGGGATGGGGAGCTGGGGGACTCGCCTAGGACCCCGAGCAGGGGACAGAGCCCCCTGACTCCTGGGTATTCCTCCTCCACACCCCCTATGTTGCTCCCCTGACCTACCAGGAGCACGCTAATCAAGCTATGGGTGCACCCTGCCAGGGCCTACCCTGGTGAGTCGTAGCCCTAACGGGGCGACGGGGTGCCAAAGGAGCAACCCTGCCGAAGATGGTGGCAGGTGGTGAGGTTGCCTAGTTGCCTCTCTACGTCCTTGGCTGTCTCCGCGGTGATTGAAAGTCACACCCTCAGGCCCAGGGCAGCGGCCTGGTGCTGCTCGTCGGCGTGGTAGGAGCTGCGCACCAGCGGCCCCGAGGCCACATGCTTGAAGCCCAGAGACTCGCCCATCTTCCGGAGCTCCTCGAACTCCTCGGGTGTGTAGAACCTGGCCAGGGCGATGTGCTTCTCCGAGGGCCGCAGGTACTGGCCGATGGTCAGCAGGTCGCAGTCCACACGACGCAGGTCCCGCATGGTCTCCTCGATCTCCTCCACGGTCTCGCCCAGCCCCACCATCATGCCCGACTTGGTCACGGTGTTGGGGTCCATCTCCTTGGCCTTGGCCAGCAACTCCAGGGAGAGGTCGTAGTTGCCCTTGGGGCGTACACGGTGGAACACCCGGCGCACCGTCTCGATGTTGTGGTTCAGGACGTCGGGCTTGGCGGACATAACCCGCTTCAGGGCTGGCCATGAGCCCTGGAAGTCGGGGATGAGCACCTCCACTTTGCAGTCTGGCACCAGCTCCCGGACCTTCTTGATGCACATGGCGAAGATAGCAGCCCCACCATCGGGCAAGTCGTCGCGGTTCACTGAAGTGATGACGGTGTACTTGAGGCCCAGCCTCTGAACGGTGCGGGCCAGGCGGTCAGGCTCGTCCAGGTCCAGGCCCAGGGGCCTGCCCGTGGTGACGGCGCAGTAATGACACCGGCGGGTGCATATGGAGCCCAGGATCATGAAGGTGGCGGTGCGGCGTCCCCAGCATTCGCCGATGTTGGGGCAGTGGGCCTCCTCACAGACGGTGTGAAGCTCGGCGTCCCTCAGCAGGTTCCTCAACTCGATGTAGTTGGGGCTGCCGGGTGCGCGGACTTTAAGCCAGGGAGGTAGCCGGCGGACCGGCGCCTGTGGTTGCTGCTGCTCCAGTATAGCGGCACCTCCTACGTATGCTGCTGGAAAGTCTATGATAGCACTTTCCGTAGGGTCTAGGAACTGTGGCCGGTACTGTTTGCTTGGGCTGGGCCACCCACCAGGGCCGTCCCAGCGCACCATTGGGGCCGGATAGTAGCTGTCATCCTGAACCCTTCGCAGAAGGGAGAAGAACCTGGTGGGACTGGAAGCCCTCCCTGAAAAATCCGCCCTGTGCCATAGAGTGAGCGGGCTATAGGTTAGGTGGCGTCCTGAGGCTATCCCAGGTAGCGCCGCACCAGCTCTCGTATATAGGGGTGGTGAGGCGCCCACGCCTGCCAAACGTCCTTTGCCCACCTCTGGACAAGGCGCTGGTGCTCGTCAAAGTTCCTGGCTGCTGCAATGTCAAGGACGGTCATGTGCCCGTTAGGGGTGGGCGGTTCCAACCATCGGAACCGCTCAGCGTGTTTGAGGATCTTGCCCAGGGACCGGGTGGCCTCCAGGCCGGAGGCGTGGTGCTCAATAATAAGGTACAGGCTTACTAGGTGTACGTGCACAGACTGAATAGCCCTCCGGTTAGGCTCTCCTGGGTGCTGCACGGCATAGGTATCAACGGTCAGGCGGTGTACCTGGGCTGGATAGCCGAATTCGTCGTACTCCCTGGCCAGGACCTCTCCAAAGACCTCCCAGCAGCCGGCGCTGGCGCCGATGTATTCATGGGGCTTACCTGGAATGTCCTTGACCAGGGCGCCGCAGCCGTAACACCGGGTCATCCTGTCCATGATTGCACCATCTCCGGGGTGGGTGTGGTGCAGCGGCGCAACAGGCACGGGTGGAGTACCATCGGCTGTGGGCTACACCTTATCGGGCAGGGTTACTTTGCGGGGCACCACCCGGCACTTCTCGGCGGTGATGATGGCCTCGATCTTGGCCACGGCCTCGTCCAAGCGGTCCCGCTCGTTCACCACCACGTAATCGAACATAGGGACCTTGGCCAGCTCCTTCAGGGCGGCCCGGATGCGGACGTCGCGGTACCTGGGGTGCTCCGTTCTACGCTCCTGGAGGCGTCGGTCCAGCTCCTCCAGAGAAGGGGGAGCTAGGAAAATAAAGACGGCTTCTGGTATAAGGCGCTTGATGGTGGTGGCGCCCTGGACGTCCACCTTCAGGATGACGTCCAGGCCCCGGTCTAGGGCCTCTTTGATCTGGGTCTTGGGGACTCCGTAGTAGAACCCGTACACTTGGGCCATCTCCAGGAACTCCCCCGCCCGGGCCATGTCCTGGAACTTGCGCTCGTCCACGAAGATGTAGTCCAGGCCGTCCACCTCCTGGGGACGCATGGGTCGGGTGGTGCAGGTCACCACAAAGTGCCAGGGCCTGTCCATGGTGCGCATTCGCTTCAAGGCGGCGTCTTTGCCGACGCCCGAGGGGCCGGACAGTACTACCAGGATGGGGGGTGTGCGGTCATGGGGCAGGAAGTTCTCTGGGGACTCCAAGCTAGCTGTTCCTCCTTGGGCTGGCTATCACTCTCAGGTGCTGCCAGAATTCGGGGTAGGAGACCTTGGCGGCCTGGGCACCCTGGACCACTGTTTCGCCGCTGGCCAGAAGGCCCGCTATGGCCAGGGACATGGCCAACCGGTGGTCGCCGTGGCTTCGGCAGCGCGCGCCCGACAGCTTTCCGGTGCCGTGGATGATCATACCGTCAGGCCGTTCCTCTACCCGGGCTCCCAGCTTGGACAGCTCCTGGACGGTGGTGCTTATCCGGTCCGTCTCCTTTACCCGGAGCTCCTGGGCGTCTCGTATGACGGTGCTCCCCTTGGCGAAACAGGCGGCCACGGCCAGCAGGGGCAGCTCATCTATCATGCGCGGTATGAGGTCGCCGCCAACTTCAACGGCCTGAAGCTGGCTTGACCGGACATGGATGTCGGCCACGGGCTCACCCCCCTGGGTGCGGTGGTTGTGCAGGGTGATGCTGGCGCCCATCTGCTGAAGCACGTCCAGGATGCCCGTGCGGCTGGGATTGACGCCCACGTTGGTCACCGTCACCGAGGCCTGGGGGTGGCAGGCCCCGGCCACCAGCCAGAAGGCCGCCGAGCTTATGTCCCCGGGCACCTCTATGTCCAGGGCTGTCAGCTCGCTGGGCCGGACAACAATGGTAAGGCCGTCCTCCACCAGGTGGGCGCCCATGGCCCGGAGCATGCGCTCCGTGTGGTCACGGGACTGGGCGGGCTGGTGCAGCACCGTCTCGCCCTGGGCGTAAAGCCCTGCCAGGAGCAAGGAGGACTTCACCTGGGCGCTGGCCACGGGCAGCGTGTACTCAATGCCGTGGAGGGATGTGCCGTGGATGACCAGGGGGGCCAGGGAGCCACCCTTCCTCCCGGTGATCTCGGCGCCCATCAGGCGCAGGGGCTTGACCACCCGGTCCATGGGTCGGCTGCGCAGGGAGCTATCGCCGGTGATGATGGAGAGGAAGGGCTGGGCCGCCAGCACGCCCGAAAGGAGCCTGGTGGTGGTGCCGCTATTGCCGGCGTCCAGGACATCGGAAGGCTCACTGAGCCCGGCAGCGCCGGCGCCCTGGACCTGGTACCAGCCTTGCCTGCCTTCGGAGTCCTCCTCGGCCTCGATCCTGACGCCCAGTGCCCTCAGACACCGCATGGTGGAGGTGACGTCGGCAGAGGCAGAGAGGTTGGATACGTGGGCGGTCCCCCTGGCGATGGCGTTGAAGATGAGTGCTCGGTGAGAGATGGACTTATCGCTGGGGGCAGCTACCTGGCCCTCCACCCTGGGAGGCCGCTTAATCAGCTCTTCCATATGGCCCTCAGAACTGTCAGCCGAGGAGGGTTACCATTTGTCCTTCTTGTTGTTGCCGTCCTCACCGTCTTTCTTCTCATAGCGATCGAACAGCCGTTTCTGGGCCTCCATGAGCTTCCGGCCGAAGATGAGCTCACCCACCTGCTCCCCCAGAGAGGAGGAGATCTCAGGGTAGCGTATGGCCTTCATGCCGGGCTTGACCTTGCCCTCCAGCCATAGCTCACGCACGGCCCGGGCGTTGCTGAAAAGCTCCTTCAAAGTATCCCCGTTCTCGCTTTTGAGGATGGCGTCACGCATAAGGGAGAGCTCGTTGATGAAGGCGTCTATCCAGTAGGCGATGAACTGGGAGTTGGTGCGACATATGTCCCTGTGCATAATGGGGTCACCAGAGGCCAGGCGGGTAGTGTCCCGGTATCCAGTAGCCGCTAGCTGGGCCATGTCCTCCCAGCCGGGGCTCTTGGAGGTGCAGGCTACCAGGGCGGTGGAGAGGACCATGGGCAGGTGGCTTACCGCCGCTACATAGCTATCGTGCTCCCCCGCGTCCATGAAGTAGGGCTTGGCCCCCAGGGCCTTGGCCAGTTGGACCACCGTCTCCACGGCCTCCTGGCTGGCTCGCTTGCCTGGGATGACGCAGTAAGAGCGGCCCTGGAAGAGGGTCGCCTCCGCGGCGTCAGGGCCAGCCAGCTCCTTGCCCGCCATGGGGTGGCCACCCACAAAGTTGACCGACCTGGGCAGGGCCTCCTCGGCCCACTGGAGGACGGCTGCCTTGGTGCTGCCTGTATCGGTGACTACGCAGCCCTGCGGGAGGTAGTCAGAGATCAGGTCGAAGACCTCAGGCATGGCGCTGACGGGTGTGGCGACGATGACCAGGCTGGCGTTGTCCACCGCGTCCCGGAGGCTCCGGAACGTCTTGTCCAGGGCGCCCTTCTTCTGGGCTTTGGTGGCGTTGCTGTTGTCCCTGTCGTGGCCCACCACCTCGGCCTTGACCTTGGCCGCTTTCAGGGCCAGCCCTATGGATGTCCCTATCAACCCCGTCCCGATGATGGCTATTCTCTCCACAACTACCTCCTTCAGGCCCTGCTCCTTCACCCCACAGCTAGCGAGCCGATGTAGTTAACCACTGGTACAAGCACCCGGTCCAGGATACCCCTGCCTGTTGTTAAGTAGTCTATCATTATCACTAGAATTAGCAACACTGGCCCGAAGGGTTCCAGCCTTGCGAAGCTCCTGGCCAGGTTGATGGGGAGAAGCCCCAGCAGCACCTTGGAGCCATCCAGGGGGAACAGGGGGATGAGGTTGAACACCGCCAGGGCCAGGTTGAAGAAGATGAGGAAGCCCAGCACGCTGGAGGCGAAGTGGAGCGCCCCAAGGTTGACGGAGGGGGTCAGGTCCAGCGGCCATTCTCCATCCAGGAGGCCGACCCTTATGGGCAGGGCCAGCAGGAACACTAGGGCTACGTTGGCAAGAGGGCCGGCGGCGGCGATGAGGGCCATGTCGCGGCGGCCATTCTTCAGGGCGTAGGGGTTCACCGGCACGGGCTTGCCCCACCCGAAGCCCGCCAGCAAGAACAGCAGCGTGCCTGTGGGGTCCAGGTGGGCCAGGGGGTTCAGGCTCACCCTACCCAGCCGGCGGGCGGTGCCGTCCCCCATGCGGCTGGCCACCATGGCGTGGCTGAACTCGTGGACGGTCACCCCTACCAGGAGCCCCAGCAGGGCAAGGCTAAGGAACAGCGGCACCACCTTTATGAAGGTGGCCGGGTCCTCAAACAGCAACTCCAGAGATGCCAGCAGCACGGCTAGCTACCTTCCG
>DAOUBE010000167.1:0-10421 GCA_034432835.1 Dehalococcoidia bacterium
CGGCCGCCCTTGAAGCTCTCCAGCCGCACCAGGAACTCCCTGCCGGAGTCGTCCAGAAGCATTACCTGGTCCCCTGCCTGCATGCGCAGCACCCGGGAGACCTGGTGGGCCACATCCCCCTCAAGGGACACCTCCTGCCCCTGTATCCACTGGGGCGGGACGAAGAAGCGGTGCACTAGTGCCTCCCCTCCGACACGGTGGCGGCCCACCCCTCCTGGGTGCGCCTCTGGACGGGGGTGAGGCCCGCCGCCTTCAGGACGTCCTCCACCTCGGCGGCCTGCTCTGCCAGGTAGCCAGAGGAGATGAGGAGGCCGCCCGGCTTCAGAACGCGCCGCAGGTGGGCGGCGCTATCTTTGACCACCTTGCTACTGATATTAGACACCGCCAGGTCCATGCTCCCCTCCGGGGCCAGAGGGTGAGGAAGGGTGCCCCGGGCTACCCGGACGCCCCGCCGTATGCCGTTGGCCCGCAGGCCCTGGCGGGCCACCCGCACCGCCAGGGGGTCAACGTCCAGGGCCACCACGGAGCCTGCACCCAGCTTCACGGCGGCCATGGTCAGGATGCCGGAGCCGGTGCCCAGGTCCAGCACCGCGGCTCCCGGCCTCACCAGCTCCTCCAGAAGCTCCAGGCACAGCCGCGTGGTGGGGTGGTGGCCCGTCCCAAAAGCCATACCTGGGTCTAGGGTGATGACCAACTCCCCCTCGGCGGGGGTGTAGTCCATCCAGGGGGGCCGCACCACCAGGCACCTACCCACCTTGAGCAGGGTGAAGTGGGACTCCCAGGCGCGCTCCCATTCATCCGCCGCCACCTCCCGTACCACCAGCTCCCCCGTGCCGGCGGCGTCGTGGATGAGCCTGATGCCCACGTCTATGTGCGCTTGGCTGCTCCGGGCCCGGGGAGAGAGGTAGGCCCTGAGGGTGGTCACATGGGAGTCCGGCTCCTCCTCTATGACCAGGCCTCGGGCGTACTTGCGGAAGAGGTAGGCCACGGGCTCCGCCAGCTCCGACGGCACCGTCACGCTGAGCTCCAGCCACCGGGCCGGGCTATGCGCCATGTCTGGGCCGCCCATGACAGGCTGGAGGCCGGCCTTGAGAGTGCAGGCCCCTTCTGAAGACAAAAAACCCAGGCTCTCTCACCTGGGCCCTGGTGACGCTGCGTAAACCCATAGCCTAGCTGGTGAAGGCGTCCTTGATCTTGCCGATGAAGCCCTTGTCTTTGCCCTGGTCAGCACTCCCGTTCTGGGTAAAGGTCTTGGCCAGCTCATTGAGCAGCTCTCTCTGCCTGGGGCTGATGGAGGAGGGCACTACCAGTTTCACGGTGACCAGCATATCGCCCTTTCTGTGATCGTTGAGGTAGGGGATACCCTTGCCCTTGATGCGGAACACGGTCCCGGGCTGGGTACCGGGCGGTATCTTGAGGGTCTCCTCTCCTTCCAGGGTGGGCACCTGTACCACATCCCCCAGCACAGCCTGGGTAAAGCTGATAGGGAGCTCGTATATCAGGTCGTAACCCTGGCGCTGGAACAGCTTGTGCTCGGCCACGTGCAGGTCGATGTACAGGTTGCCCGGCGGGCCACCGTTCACCCCGACGTCGCCCTCGCCGGTGAGACGGACCTGGACACCGTCGGAGACGCCGGCGGGGATCTTAACCGCTATCTCGCGGGTACGGCGCTCCATGCCCACACCCTGGCAGTTGGAGCAGGGGGTGTTGAGGATGGAACCCCTCCCGTGGCAGGTGGGGCAGACGCTGACCTGAACAAACTGGCCAAAGAAGCTGCGCTGGGCTCGCTTCACCTGGCCCGAGCCCCGGCATGTGCCACAGGTGGTGGTGCCGGTGCCGGGCTCGGCGCCCCGGCCCTGGCAGCGGTGGCACAGCTCGGTACGGGTGACCCGTACCGTCTTCTCCGTCCCGAAGGCCGCCTCTTCGAAGGAGACCTTCAAGTCCACACGGATGTCCGCGCCCCGCTGACTGCTCCGGGTGCTCCGCCCAGTGAAATCTCCAAAGAAGGAGTCGAAGATGTCGCCGAAGCCGCCGAAGATATCGAAGCCCTGGAAGTCCCTGCCGAAGCCCGGCTCGACGCGCACCCCGGCGTGGCCGTACCGGTCGTACTGGGCCCGCTTCTGGGGGTCGCTCAGCACCTGGTAGGCCTCGTTTATCTCTTTGAACTTCTCCGATGCATCCGGGCTGGGGTTGCGGTCAGGGTGGTACTGAAGGGCCAGCCGGCGGAAGGCCTTCTTGACCTCCTCATCGGAGCAGTCCCTTGGCACTCCCAGAACTTCGTAGTAGTCTCGCTTAGCCATAACGTCCTGTAAGGATATTGTACCCAACTAACGCATTATAGATTACCTGCCAAGGCCACTCAATACGGGAGGTCTGCTGGTGTTGTCCTCTTGGGGATGGTAGCCTTGACCCTACCCCAGAGGGCGGAGCACGATGCCTTGCTCATAGACTGCGGCATGGAAACACTCTCTCCAAAGAAATAGGACCGGTCTGCTGGTAGCTACAGCCTTGCGCCCCAACAGCGGTGGAACACATAGCCAAGCAGGGCCGTGCGGGGAAGGCATGTCCAGCAGTCCTATCCTCTGGCCTATGGCCTAAGAGGTCCGACCGTGGACGCTGGCCCACAGGTCGCTCATGAAGGCGGAGAGAAAGCGAGTAGCCCCAATGGACTCGGGGTAGCCCATGCGGGTAGGCCCCAGGACCGTCATCACCCCGGTGGCCTCGCCAGGGAGTCCGTACCGGGACATGACCAGGCTGAAGGGCCAGAGGGCCTTCCAGACGTTCTCCTCCCCTATGACCACCTTCACCTTACCCTCTTCCGGCGGCTCGGCCACGATGCCCTTCACCAGAAGCTTCTCCTCCAGCATCTCCACAAGCTCCGAAGCCTGGGTACCCCTGGCGAACTCGGGCTGCCGCAGGAGCAGCCTTAGCCCATCGGTATAGTAGCTGGTGGCCTGCTCTTGGGCCTCCTTCAGGATAGCCAGGGCCTGTTCCTTCACCTGGGCCTCGAAGGGGGTCAACTCCACCTGCTTGGCGTCCATGTCCTCATAGGCAAGGCCGCCATAGATGGCGTTGAGCTTGTTGGCCACCCTGAGCAGGTCGTCCTGGGAGAGGGGCTCGGACAGGGGCATCAGTTGCTGCCGCAAGCGGGCTTCCTGAAGCACTACGATAAGCAGGGCGAGGAATTCCTGGAGCTGTACCAGCTCTACGTGCTTGAGCCTGGGAGTGGGCGCCGAGGGGAAGGTGACTATGGCGACGCTGCCCACGGCCTGGGCCAGGAGCCTGGCCGCCAGTTGAATCCACGCCTCCAGGTCCCTGCCCACCCGGGCAAACTCCCGCCGGGTGAGCTCTTGCATCTCAGGGGGTGGCTCCAGCGCCTCGTCCAGGGACTCCACGTAGGCGCGGTAGCCCCGGTCCGAGGGCACGCCGCCGGCGGAGACATGGGGGCGCACAATATACCCCGCCTCCTCCAGCTCCACCATCTCGTTGCGTATGGTCGCGGGGCTGACCCTGAGGCCCGACTTCCGGGCGATGCTCTCCGAAGGCACAGGCGTGGCCGTATCTATGTACTCCTCCACCAGGACCTTCAGGATTATCTCCGTCCTAGGCCTCAGCATTACCTATCCCCCTGTTAGCACTCACGTAACTGAAGTGCTAACTTCTACCTGGGAATGTAGCATGCCCCCTGGGGCCTGTCAAGCTATTGACCGGCTTCGCTGCCCCTTATTATACTCGTCCAGGCTAGCATAACATCTACCAAGGAGTGTGCAGCAGGTGCAGATTTCAGCGAAAACTACCACCCTGGCCCAGGCCGTCTTTCCAGGACGTGGCATCCTGAGAGAAGCCACCCTCATCGTGGGTTTCAGCCTTATCACCGCGGCCTTCGCCCGCATCTCCATACCCCTTCCCTTCACCCCAGTACCCATAACCGGTCAGACCCTGGCCGTGCTCCTCACCGGTGCCGTGCTGGGCAGCCGCCGCGGCGCCCTGGCCCTACTCCTCTACATGGCCGAAGGTTCGGCGGGCCTGCCCTTCTTTGCCGGAGGAGCCTCCGGCCTATTCTGGACCCTGCCCTCAGGCGGGTACCTGTGGGGCTTCGTCGCCGCCGCCTACGTGGTGGGACTGCTGGTGGAGCGGGGCCTGCACCGAGGCCCCTGGCTCCTGGTGGCCATGCTCCTGGGCAACGCCGTCATCTACATCCCCGGCCTCATCCAGCTCTCCTTCTTTGTGGGCTGGGACAACGTCCTCCCCCTGGGGCTGTACCCCTTCATCCCTGGCGACCTGGTCAAGATATACATCGCCTCCCTGGCCGTGCCCTCCGCCTGGGCCCTGGTCGGCCGCTGGAAGGGGAGCCAGTAGTGGAGATAGTCTGGCTGGGCCACTCCTGCTTCCGCCTTCGCAGGGGGGACGTGGCCGCCATCACCGACCCCTTCCCAGACACCCTGGGTATCTCCATGGGACGCCCTTCCGCCCAGATAGTCACCATTAGCCACCAGCACGTCAACCACAGCTACTGGGCAGGGGTGGACGGCAACCCCATGGTCATCAAGGGCCCCGGCGAGTACGAGCTCCAGGGGGTGTACGTGAAGGGTGTCCTGACCCCTCCGGCTCCAGACGAGCCCTTGGACAAGCGCAACACCGCCTACCTTATCGAGATGGACGGCGTCACCTGCCTTCACCCGGGCGACATAGGCAGCCCCCTCTCCACAGGCCTGGTGGAGGAGCTGAGCACTGCCGATGTCCTCTTCGTCCCCGCCGGCGGAGTCTGCACCCTCAAGGTCTCCCAGCTATCCCAGCTCATCCAGGCCGTGGAGCCCAAGATCATCATCCCCATGCACTACCACCTGCCCGGCCTGCAGTCCGACCTGGAGCCCCTGGACCGCTTCCTCCGCGAGATGGGTATCCGGGACCCCCAGGTCCAGCAGCGCATCACCGTCACCCCCACCAACCTGGGTACCGAGGCCCGGGTGGTGGTGCTCCAGCCCGCCCCTGTCTCCTGACCCCGCCAAGACAGTGAGGCCCTGGCAACTGTGCCAGGGCCTCGTTAAGTTTCAGAGCTTTTCCCTTCTCTACTAGAGGCTGGCCCTTCGCCGGGCCAGGCCAAGCACCACCAGCCCCACCATCAGCGCCGCCGACCCAGCCAGCAGCGCCATCATAGGTATTCTAGCCACCAATGGGTCCCCAACGATGGGCGGCAAGGGGGTCGGCGTGGGAGTGGCCGTAGGCGTCGGCGTCGCCACGCTCCCCGGGAACATCAGGTCTAGGGTTTCCACCTTCAGCTCCCCGCTGAAGGTCACCTCCTGCTGGGCCGTCACCACCGTACTCCCCACCCTGGCGTGGAAGGTCACCTTCTTGCCCACGAACAGGGAGTTGGGAGGGGCGATGACCAGGTTGGTGTACCGGCTGCCCTGGGCCTGTACCGGCGGGGTCTCAAACCCTTCCACCCTGGCAAATATCTGCGTGCCATCGGGGGCCGGCAGGCCGCCTATAAGCACTATCCCGGAGTATATGGTCGGCGAGACGGGCGCCGGCGTGGGGGTCGGGGTTGGTGTGGGCACCGGAGGCGCCGCCGTGAAGTGCAGGTCCTGCTGGACCACCCCGAACTGTCCGGTGTATAGTACTGTCTCCGTGGCCTGGACGTCGCCGCTGCCCAGGGTGGCGTGGAAGGTGAGAGTGCGGTTGGTGTAGCTAGAGTCCGGCGGGCTGATGGCCAGGTTGGAGTACTTACCCCCGCTCACCTTCACCGACGGCGACGAATAGTTGCCTATCCGCCCAAAGATCTCCCAGCCGTCTGGAGCTGGCTGGCCATTAAGGAACACGCTCCCGTGGTACACCGTGGGCAGGAGGGGCTGCTCTGGACCCGCCCCCAGCAGTGCCACCAGCCCCACCAAGTAGGCAGCCACCAGCACCACCATTGCGTAAATACTGCGCCTTGATCTGAAGCTCCTTGGCTGCACCTTGTCCTCCCTACTGCTTGGCCTCAACAAACACTCCCCGGAAACCCTAAGGGGCTGAGCCGTGAACAGGAACGGGCCGGAATTACGAAGACATTATATCCCAGTACCCTGATGGTATCGAAGGAATTTTAAGCCCCTGTTAAGCCTAATTTAAACGTGCTAGCCTCAAAAGGAAGAGGCCCCGGCTGTTCACCGGGGCCTCTTGGGTATCTAGCCCAGACGGGGGTTACGGTATGATGGTCCCGTCGTTGACCGGCCGCACCCAGTAGGACCTACCGAAGACCAGGTCGTCCGTTGTTGCATTGTCCGTCTTGCTGCCGTCCGGCACGACCTTGACGAACTGGGCCTGGGCCGTATCGAAGGTGAACACCGCCGCCACGCTCAGGCCGCCGAAGTATACGTCCGAGTCCACCGTCTGGCCTGGCTGCACCGACGGGTCCGTGGCATCCTTGGCGCTCACCACAGGTACCAGGTTCCACTGGCCGCCGAAGACTGGGATGGATGGCGGCAACTGCTGGAAGCCGGCCCTGGGTATCAGCACCTCCAGGGTGTAGAAGGAGGTAGCCTGTACCACGTAACCGCGCTCAGCCGTGATGGTGCTCAGCGGCCCCTCGAACAGGCCGGTCTGCGGGTTCCGGGTGGCGATGAGCCATGGGGTGGTGGAGGTTGGGTCGTAGGTCGCCACCAGGTTTATGGGCGCGTTGGCCGGAATCACCGCGTTGATGCTCGGGTTGGCGGGCGTGCCAGGCAGGGAGATGAAGTTGGTGCCCGGCTGCAGAGTCAAACTGTACTTGCCGCGCTCCACCACATCGAACTGGAAGGTGAAGGTGGTCGGCGTGGTCGAGCCTGGGATGGTCGAGACGTTGCCCACCGCGTCCCTAGCTTGGACCGCGATCCTGTGAGTGCCCAGCGGCAGGTTGGTGGCGGCATAGACAAAGGAGTTGTCGTCCACCTTCTGCAACTGGGACAGGATGTTAACCTGCGTCCCGTCCGGCATGGTCCACATGGCCGAGGTTAGGGTCACCGTGTTATGGGTATCCACGTTGGGTATAGGATCGTCCACTTGGGTATCTCCATCCAGGTCCGCCAGTATCTGGTACTCAGACCCCTCTGTGTCCACATGTATGGTCACGAAGGGGCTAGTCAGGTCTGTGGCGGGCTCAGCCTGGGTCCCGGTGTTGGGGCTTAGGACGAAGCCACTGCCACTGGTAGCACCAATAGTCAGATTGACCAACGGGGCTCCGTCGTTCAGCCTGTTGTCGAATTCGAACAGCAGGGCGCCACTGACTATTGTACCCGCAGGCCCAGTGCCGTCAGGGTCGGTCACACCCGCTGTCCCAGCATTACCGGATGCATCAGTCACGCTCACCTGTACATTGAACAGCCCCGGCGAGGTGGGCAATACAGTGGCCCGCCAAGAGTTAACACCGGTGGTGGTGACGGTAGCATTCACTGCTGCACCAAGCCCCATGGTCTCGTTGGCGGCGTCCCTAACCACCTGGTTAATGGTCACCGTTGGAACGCCGGCGGCCGTTTCACCTGATGTAAAGTCAATGGTAACCGTGGTGTTGCCTACAGGCCGGCTGGACGCTTGCGCCGTGATGGTAGCTGTGACTGCCGGAGCAAGGCGGTCCTTGGCCGTCTTAGCACTGGTGCCAGTAAAGGTAGCGATGGGGTTACCTGCCCTATCCAGGACAGACCCTACCAGTTCCACACCGGGGGTCGCGTTGGTGGCCTGATCGGCAGACAGCTCCAGCAGCACGCCCTGGAGGTTACCCACCGCTGTACCTACAGTGGCGTTCACTGGTGTAGCGCCGCCAACACGGAAGTCAGAGGCCTGGACAGTGGCAGGGTCGATGGGTGCGCCGTTGGCACCTATGTCGAAGTACACGCTCACAAAGCGGCGAGCGGTCGTATCCAGTGTGACCTTGTTCAGTTCAGGGTTCTCTATTCTGTAGGCGTCGTTCAAGTCAAAGTCATTTTCGGTGCCTCCAGTGAGGTCGGCGCCGATAGCCAACTGTGTAGCCGAGTTGACAGCCGTGATAATGCCGGTAGAACCGTCGGTGATGTTAGTAACCCTATCTCCTACCTGCACTCCAGCCGCGATAAAGTCGGCGTTGGCATCGGTCAGAAGGGTCCCAACGTCAGCGGTAGTTACCGTTCCGGTGACCGGCGTCTCCAGCCTCTTGTCCAGCTTGCCACCAGTGTGAACAGGACGCTCCTGGGCGTCTGGCGCCAGGCTGGGAGCAGCCGTATCTATAATCACCTCAAAGGGATTGCCACTGGTACCCAGGACCGTGCTAGCAGGCGCGTTACCAACCTTATCCTGAGTCTGCATCCACCACTGCACTACTCCAGTGACACCCAGGGAAATGGGGTAGCTCAACTGGAAGGAGTCAGTCCCGATAAGCAAAGGCGCCGTGGTGTTCTGCTGGGCACCGTTTATGAACAACTGGTCCTCTACCGCGCTCTGGTCCAGACCAGCCTGCTTGCCTCCAGCCGACGGCTCATCCGTCACCCTGACAACGAAGGTCTGGGCCTGGGTATTGCTGAAGGTATCATGGGCCGGCTGAACAGCGGTTATGGTAGGCGCCTTCAGATCTATATCAGCCGTGGCCGACCTAGTAGCTATGGGGTTGGCATCCAGATAGGAGACCGTCAGCACCTCACCATCGCTCACAGGGACCAGCAAAGCCAGCAGGTTGGTAGCCTGATCGCCGTTGGTCAAGCCGGTAGTGTAGATGTCATCCAAGGCATCCCTGGCCCTGGTGAGTCTGGTCTGGAGATCAGCGCTCAGGTCAGGGTCGGTTAGCAGATCACCAATGGTACCCGTAGCCTGGCCCTCGATGGTGTTGAAGTCCGCCAGACTGAACAGGGCCACCCTTGTCTGGAAAATACCACTGGCGGCGTTGGTCTCTATGCCACTCAGCTGCCTAGTTAGACCCTTGCTGCCGGCGCTGGGGGTGCTGTAGGTAACCAGCCCCGGGATGTTCTGCAGCCGGTCATACCGGAAGGTTATCACCACAGAGTCGTTACTAGCATCACCAGTAACATCGCTGGTGGTGAAGATGGTGCCGTTGGTGTTGTTTATAGTGTCGATGGTCTTCTGGCTGAAGGGGGCCACGAAGTCATCGCCAAACTCCACCGTTGTGCCGGTGAGAGTAACCGGGGTGTTGCCGGGGTTCAGTATATCGTACTCGTAGGTCTCGTAAGTGACACGGACGATATTCCCCGTGAGTGTATCGAGGGCGCTGGTGTTGTTCAGGGTGATGACTGGATTGCTGTTGACAGCATCGGCGCCCACGTTCACGGAGCTGATGGTGCCAGGCTGGCCTGAACCGGTGGGGCCAAAGTTGAAGGTGATGTCGCCAGTGCTGCCCTGGATGGGCGCCACTGGCTCATACACCCCATCGCCGTCGGCATCACCGAAGCGATTGGACAGGGTGCAGGTGGTGTTGGGGGTGGTTGAGCCGTCGCACTTACCCTTATTGAGGTCGGCGCCGGGACCACCGTTGGCCGTGTAGGTAGCGCCGTCAATAACCTGCAGGTCTTCTGTAACAGAAGTCTCACCTTCTATGATGGCAGCACCAGCGCTGTCGGTGACGGGACCTGCACCATCGGTATCGGTTACTTCGCTGTTGTCGATGTCTGTCAGGTCGAAAGGAGCGGATATGCCCGCAGTACCAGCAGCGCTGCTACCATGAGCACCAGTGAGCACGAACCTAGCCTTACCCGTCTTGGGAGGGCTCAGGTCCACATCAGTCACTGTGGCAGTGACTATGTTCCAGTTCGTGGTGGGGGTGCTCTTGTCCGAGAAGAACTTACCGTCTAGACCGCCAGTAATGACGATGGTCCCCGCCGTCTGGGCGCGTATGGGGACAACAGACAGCAGGGACGCCAGGACCGCCAGAACCGTTAGGATTCCTATGATCTTGAATCGACTACCCACTGCTTACCCCCTTGCTTTGAAGTAATGGACCGATGACATAGTATAGATGGATTTTTAAGGCCCTGTTAAAGTTACCATAAAAAGAGGCTAACAAAATTAGCCCCCGCTTCTTTGGGAAGACGTGGGGACTAAAACGGGCGGCGAGACAGGTAACGGATCACTGGCTAACTGCATACGCGTCTCCTTTAAGCCTAATCAGGCTTATTAATATCACCTTTTGATTTCCGGTGTCAAGGTGTTTTACCCAGTGTCTATTCCCGAAAATAAGCAGTGGGGGCCTCGCACTTCTTGTGCTTCCTCCCCCACTCCCTGTACGATTCCCAGTCTCACCTGTCAAAAGGCAAAGAAAGGGAATCTTTTATGCAGTACACAACCTTGCGGAAATATACAAGTTATCGCTGGTATTGTCAAGTAGCTGTACTGGTTCAGTACATATGAGACAGTCGGGCTATTTTAGGGACCAGTTCTGGGTGGTGCTTAGTAAGATACTGGGCTGGGGTGTTGTAGTCCAGGGC
>DAOUBE010000168.1:0-6916 GCA_034432835.1 Dehalococcoidia bacterium
CAACACCCCAGCCCAGTATCTTACTAAGCACCACCCAGAACTGGTCCCTAAAATAGCCCGACTGTCTCATATGTACTGAACCAGTACACTCCCTTGACCGGAAAGTGGATGGACTTTACAATTTATCAAGACGGCAGTCTAGCCAGGGGAGAGGTGACATGACAACCACGGCACCCTTGACTATCAAGATAACGCCCAAGGCGGCGGAGAAGGTCCGGTACTTCGCCCAGAAGGAGGGCCTTACCGAGTTCGGCCTGAAGGTGGGTGTGAAGGGTGGTGGCTGCTCAGGCCTCACCTACGTGCTCTCCCTGGCCAAAGAGCCGGGCGAGAACGATAAGGTCATCGAGGACCAGGGGGTCAAGCTCTTCGTGGACAAGAAGAGCTACGTGTTCATAGCGGGCACTACCCTGGACTTCAGCGATGGCCTGAACGGCAAGGGGTTTGTGTTCAACAACCCCAACGCCAAGAAGGTGTGCGGCTGCGGCACGTCCTTTGGCGTCTAGGTAGCAGTCCTGTACGAGACTTACCAATGAGGCCCCTTGGTGGGCCTTTTTGGTATTTCGCTGGCATCACTTACAGTGGCCTGCCTGGCTACATGTCCAGGCCTGGCTTCGTTGTCCGGGGAAGGGAGGTTTGATGACGGCCCCATCCACCACAGCCGCACAGCTTCAGGCGGCCCAGCAAGGCGTGGCCCTGTGCGACCGCTCGGCCCTGGTGGGACGGCTGCGGGCCAGGGGCAAGGACGTGCTAGACCTGATCAACCGCCTCTCCACCAACAAGGTGGATACCCTCCAGCCCGGCCAGGGCGCCCCTACCGTCCTCACCGACGACCGAGGCCGGATAGTTGACCTGCTGTTGCTGATGCACCTGGGTGCCCACGTCCTGGTGCTCACCAGCCCCCAGACGCGGGAGAAGGTCATCCAGTGGCTGGACAGGTTCACCTTTGGAGAGGACATAACGGTGGAGGACGAGACCGAGGCCACGGCCATGCTCACCGTGGTAGGGCCCGGGGCGGAGGTCCTCCTCGGAGATGTTGGGCTGGCGGTGGGGGACGTGCCGCCCTTTGGGTGCGCCATGGCCAGCCTTGGCGGGGTGGAGGTTGCCCTGCTGCGCACCGACCCCCTGGGGCTTCCGGGGTACGACCTGGTATTGCCCAGGGCCACGGCGCCAGGGGCCCGGGAGCGGCTGCTGGCGGCCGGTGGGGGTCAAGTGGAGGTGCTGGACGCCCCAGCCTGGGAGTTGCTAAGGGTGTCCAGGGGTGTCCCGGCCTATGGGCGGGAGTTGGGGGAGGCCTACAACCCACTGGAGGCGGGCCTTATTGGGGCCATCAGCTTCTCCAAGGGGTGCTACGTGGGGCAAGAGGTCATCGCCCGACTGGACACCTACAAGAAACTCCAGAGGCGGTTGGTGACCCTGAACTTCTCGCCGGGGGCCGCCGTCAGCCAGGGTGATATCCTAGAGGTGGACGGGAAAGCCGTGGGCCTGGTCACTTCGGTGGCTGCATTGCCCCAGGGCCAGGTGGTGGGCCTGGGGTACGTGCGGATGGGGGTGCTCCAGCCAGGGCTCCGACTGGGCGTGGTGGGCAAGGGCCAAGCATGGGCGGAGGTCACGGGCGAGTCCCACGCCTTCGGACCACATCCCGCAGGTTAGGGTCTGCCTACTCGGGCTAGACGACCTACGAGGCCTGTGAGGCCGCGCGGCGCCAGGTATAGGACAGGGCCGGACGACGGCCCTGCCTTTGTTATTGAGAAAATCGCGTAAGGCTGATAAAGTCACGCCAGGTAAACTCTGTCTGGAGGAGGCATCGGATGGGCTTCCCAGTGTACGACTACCGCAAGGACATCCGCAACGTCCTGACCACCCCGGAGATACGTGCCCGCTTCTTTCGAATAGACCCAGGTCAGATGGCCTCGGACCATAGCCATGACCTGGGCCACGAGGTGTTCCTGCTGCTCCAAGGGAGGGCCCTTTTTGAGATGGAGGGGGAGAGCCAGGAGCTGGGGCCGGGGCAGATGTGCGTGGCCCTGGCCCATCAGCGCCACCGCATCACCGCCCTGGGTCGGGAGCCGGTGGTGATGTACCTTTCGGTGACGCCCCACATCTTGCCTACCCACACCTTTTGGGACCAGGAAGGCCAGCGCCTGCCCCACCGCTACATGCCCCCCGAAGCCTATGATGTCCAGGACGACCTTTCCGTCCCCCTGAGCACGCTGGTGGACCAGCAGTTGGCGGCGGCCAGGGGCGTGGCGGATGCGGCCCTAGCCTGCGTCACAGTCCAGGAGGCTATGGGCGCCCAGGTAAGGGAGGCCGCGGCCCGGGGGGACCAGAAGGCCGTGGCGGAGGCCAGGGACGCCATGTGGGAGGCCCTCTACCAGCTCTTCCACAGGACCTACCAGCTAGCCGGCGCCTGGAACAGGACGGCCGGCCGATTGGCCGCCGCGGCGCAGGGTTAGGGCTCAGGGTCTCACTCTTGATTGGGAGGGGTATCATGCCGCCAGTGAAGATAGGGGTGGTGGGTTGCGGGGCCATCGCCCAGATACAGCACCTGCCTAACCTTATGGGGCTGCGGGAGGAGTTCCAGGTCACGGTGGTGTGCGACCAGTCGCCGGGGCTGGCCAAGTACGTGGCAGCGTTCTTCAACGTACCCAGGTACGTCACGGACTACCGGGACCTGCTGGCGTCGGACGTGGAGGCCGTGCTGCTCTGCCACACGGACCCCAAGACGGAGGTGGCGGTGGCGGCCTTCCAGGCGGGGAAGCACGTCTTCATCGAGAAGCCCATGTGCTTCTCCCTGAGGGAGGCCGGGGCCATCATCTCGGCGGCCAAGGAGTCGGGCAAGGTGGGCCAGGTGGGCTACATGAAGGTGTACGACCCGGCCTACGAGGTGGCCAAGGCCGAGGTGGACTCCATGGACGACGTGCGCTTTGTCCAGGTGAACCACCTGCATCCGGACAACTCTCTCCACCTGCGCCAGTTCCGGGTGAAGTATTTCGACGACATCCCCCGCGGCGCCCGGGAGGTTAACCAGGCGGCGCGAAGGACTGCCCTCAGGGAGGCTGTTGGGGAGGTGCCTCCCTATGTGGAGCGGGCCTTCTTCACCCTAGCGGGGAGCATGATCCATGACCTGTACGGGCTGAGGGTGATGCTGGGGGTGCCCACCAGGGTGGTCTCCACAGAGATATGGAACCAAGGGAGGGCCATCAGCACCGTGCTGGAGTACCCCCAGGGCGCCTGCTGTGTGGCCACCTGGGTGGACCTGCCCCACCTGTGGGACTTCAAGGAGACCCTGGAGGTGTATGGGGACGGCAAGCGAGTGCTCCTGTCCTACCCCACAGGCTTCGCCAGGGGCATCCTCTCCACGGTGACCATATACGGCATGGAAGGCGAGGGGACCAGCTACCGGAAGGAGCCCGCCGTGGCCTGGGAGAGCGCCTTTGTGCGAGAGCTGCGGCACTTCCACCAGTGCATCACCCAGGGGGTACCGTGTCGGACGCCCGTGGAGTCGGCCAGGGACGACGTGGCCCTGATCATCGACATCACCAACCGGTACCTCAACGCCAGGCAGTAGGCCGCCGGCCATACTGGGGCGTTGAAGTCCCGACGGCGGGACAATATACTGCTGTCCACGGTCACCGGAGGCCGCTGAAGAGGAAACGAGGCGAAGTATGAAGATCACGGATATCAAGTGCTACCCCGTTTGGTCGGGCATCCGCAACGTGTTCGTGCTGAAAGTGGAGACGGACGAGGGCTACTACGGCTGGGGGGAGTCGGGCCTGTCGGGGCGAGAGTTGGCGGTGAAGGGGGCCGTGGAGCACTTCAAGCAGTTCCTCATAGGCAAGGACGCCATGCGCATAGGCGCCCTGTGGCAGGAGATGTACCGGAGCCAGTACTTCGAGGGCGGGCGGGTGCTCACGGCTGCCATCTCGGCCATAGACATCGCCCTGCACGACGCCGTGGCACGAAAGCTGGGGGTGCCGGTGTACCAGCTCCTGGGTGGCGCCCACCGCGACTGGGTGCCCTGCTTTGTGACCACCGGCGCCGCCATGGGGCCAGAGCTAATCGAGGACGTGAAGCTGCTCATCAGCGAGGGCTGGAGCGTCATACGCACGGTGCCAGGCCATCCGGACACAGGGGGCGACCGTAACCTGTTCGAGCCCCGGGAGTCCATAGCCGTGACGGCGGAGTGGCTCATCAAGCTGCGGGAGGCCGTGGGCCTGGGGCCGGTGCTGGGCATCGACTACCACCACCGGCTCAGCGTGGCCGAGGCGGCCTCCTTTTGCCAGAAGCTGCCTCCAGGTACCCTGGACTTCCTGGAGGAGCCTATCCGCGACGAGAGCCCCGAGGCCTACGCCGCGCTGAGGCAGATGACCGGCATGCCCTTCGCCATAGGGGAGGAGTTCGCCAGCAAGTGGCAGTTCTTGCCCTACATAGAGCGGGGGCTGACCAACTTCGCCCGCCTGGACATCTGCAACGTGGGCGGGTTTACCGAGGCCATGAAGGTGGTGGGCTGGTGTGAGGCGCACTACATAGACCTGATGCCTCACAACCCTCTGGGACCGGTGAGTACGGCGGCCAACATTCACCTGGCCGCCGCCACCCCCAACTACGCCTGGCTGGAAGTGCGGGCCAGGGAGTTCACCTTCGACAAGGAGCTGTTCCCGGTCCAGCCGGAGCTGGAGGGTACCCGGCTGCGGGTGCCTAACACGCCGGGCCTAGGGGTGGAGTTCAACGAGGAGCTGGCCAAGGAGCAGACCTTCAAGTTCTGGGAGGCGCCCCATCTGCACCGAAGGGATGGTTCCTACACCAACTGGTGAAGGGGCGAACCGCCGGGGGCAGGCCTATCCAGGCGGGTCCGGAATGACTCCCGCTGATCTTCCCCTTTCCTCACCGGAAGAGAAGCGGTACACCCTGGCTCCACATCTCACCCTTTCTGGCCCCATCCCCTAGCTGACTACCTTAGGAAGTTGGGGGCCAAGGTCTCACAGCCCAAGGGACGCGGGGGCGGGTCACTGGGGGTACGCGCCCAAACTTTGCTACCTGCTGGCCTGCTTGAGCATGGCCTGGAGGATAGGCACCTGCTCCAGCTTCTCGCCCAGCTCCTCCCAGTAGATGCCCTGGGGCTTGGGGTAGGCCGGCTGGCACTGCACCAGTTCCTGGGGCGTGGCGAAAAAGTCCAGGACAATATCGTGGCGGGTCATGGGGACAGCCTCCTCCACCACCTGGAGACGGTGGACCGTGGTGACTATGGGCGTGTGGGGGCCTACCAGGCCCAGGGCGCGGGCGACGGCGTATTCCAGGTCGGAGAAGCCGCCGCCCTTGCCCAGACGGGCGCCGTCGGGTCGGACGGCCACCGAGCCGCAGACGATGAGGTCTATGGGCCGCATCTCCCTTGGGTGGACCGGGCGTCCCACCTTGAAGGCTCCCTTGATGGTGCTGGCCAGGCGCAGGTTCCCGATGCGTTCAGGGTCCAGCTCCAGGAAGCACTTCTGCGAGGTCAGCCGGGGCACCGCCATGTAGATGACCTTGCCCGCCGTTAGGGCGAGCTGGCGCAGGGGCTGCTGGGGCATGTCGGGGTTGCACTTGAGGACGCGGGCCTGGCGCCAGACGTCCAGGGAGGCGATGCGCTGGGCGGCCTGGGCCGCGCCCACGAAGTTGGGGATGCGGCCATGGGCACCGGGGAAGAGGGCGGCGCCGGCCTCGGCCATGACGCGCCACACGTGCTCTCGAATCTCCTGCTTGGAACGCATGAAGCTTCCTATCTCCCTGCCTACCCTCAGCGGGGCAGCGGCTCAATGGCGATCTCGGCGGCCACCTTGTCCAGGCTGGCCAGAATGCTGGCCGGGATGGGGATACCCTCCCGCAGCCGGCGCTCCCGGGTCAGGAACTCGATCTCGCCGGGGAGGAAGACGCCGCGGCTGCCCGGGGCCAGCTCGCTCTGGTGCACCTGCTGGACCAGCCTGTCTACCCGGGCCTTGTACTCATTCAGGGGTACAAGCTGGCCCACGTCCACAGCCTGGAAGTAGTGGCTGACCCAGGTGGGGTAGTAGGTATCGGGGGAGGCCAGGGCGTCGCGGGGTATCTCCTTGCCTATGAGCCCTCCGGCCAGGCAAGCGGTGAGGGCCTCCAGGGCCACGGCCAGGCCAAAGCCCTTCACCCCGGCCATAGGTGCCAGGAGCCCCTTCAGGGCCTCGTTGGGGTCGTCGGTGGGCCGGCCGTGGCGGTCCAGGGCCCAGTCGGTGGGTATTTTCTCTCCTTTGGCCGCGGCGGCGCGGATCTTGTTGCGGGCCGTGGCGCTGGTGGCCATGTCCAGGACTATGGGATAGGCCTTGCCGGCGGGAACGGCGATGCAGATGGGGTTGTTACCAATGGTCTCGGTGACGCCACCCACGGGGGCCATGAGGGCGGCGGCGTTGGTGCTGCACAGGGCGATCATCCCCTGCTCCACAGCCATCATGGCGTAGTAGGCCAGGGCGCCCAAGTGGTTGGAGTTGCGCACCGCCACCATGCCGATGCCGTGCTGTCGTGCCTTCTCTATAGCCATGGTCATGGCCCGGACGGATATGGGGTGGCCCATGCCATTATCGGCGTCCAGGATGGCCATGGAACCGGCCTCGGCTACCGTGAAAGCCCTGGGCCTGGGGTTGATGCCCTTCTGGAGGCCACGGACGTACCTGGGAAGCAGGAGAACCCCGTGGGAGGAGACGCCCCGCAGGTCGGCCTCTACCAGGGTATCGGCGATGATGGCGGCGTCAGCCGGAGGCACCGATACGGCGACCAGGGCGGACTGGCAGAACCTTCGCTCCACCTCCGGGGCTACTACCACTCCTTCGTCTCCAGCCATGGCTCCCTCCTGTAGTCCTGGTTAGTGCGCATCGGGGCGTGTCAGCCAGCGCCAGTGGCGAGCACCCTTGTTGGT
>DAOUBE010000169.1:0-2694 GCA_034432835.1 Dehalococcoidia bacterium
GGGGCCACCTCCTTTCTGGTCTATTCTCACCCAGAAGTGTGGCCCCTTCTGCTTCTACTTTTCCACGCCTACTGTCTCATATCTATCTGAACTTTTTCATCTTTCCCTCTCTCCGGTTCTATCCCTTACAAGAAGTAGGCTTTACCCCATCCTGTAGAGTGGGACATGACGCCGCAGCCTTCAGGCCGCGGTAGGGAACATCCCCCAGGACACACAACCCCCTCTTCTCAAGGAGCCGTTTCCAGGGGCCGGTGAGCCTGGTATCTCTTATGCAGACCATTCTACCCCAGTGGACGCTTCTGGGGCATCCCTGGCCTGCGGGGAAACCCGGGGGGTGTGGGGGCCACCTTCTCCACCACCACCAGCACTCGCCCATCCTCCAGGCCCTCCAGGGCCACCGGCACCACCTTCTTGAGCCTGCCCCCTAGGACCTCCAGGGCCCGGGAGGCCCTGTCCAGCTCCGGGGCCATGTCCCCCTTCTTGTGGGCCACCACCAGCCCTCCCAGGTGGCAGAAGGGAAGGGTGAGCTCAGCCAGGACCGCCATCTCCGCCACCCCCCGGCCGGTGGCCAGGTCGAACCGCTCCCTCAGCTCCGAACGGTGGGCCAGCTCCTCGGCCCTGGCCGTGTGCACCTCCACACCGCCTAGCTCCAGTACCTCCACCACGTGATGAAGGAAGGCGGCCTTCTTGGCTACCGACTCCACTAGGACCAGGCGAAGCCCAGGGAAGGCGATCTTTAGGGGAATGCCCGGGAAACCGGCACCGGCACCCACATCCACCAGGCTGGCGCGGCCAAGAATGGCCGGTGGGACGGCCAGGGCCACGCTCAGGGAGTCCAGGAAGTGCTTGGTCTGCACCTCCCCGTACTCTACTATGGTGGTCAAGTTGATCTTCTGGTTCCAGTCCAGCAACTCATGGTAGTAGCGTTCAAACTGCTCAAGCTGCCTTTCGGTCAACTGAATGCCAAGGCCTGTCACGCCTTTACGCAGGATTTCCATCACAAAAGCCCCCGACATGGTGCGCTGGCAGCATCACGGGTGGGCACCCTTCGTTGACACCCGTCACGCCGCACCTTAGAATTAGCTAATAATCCCTCGTTTTACACCGTATTCCCGAAGGAATATCGATGCCCAATAGCCTAAACTAAATCCTAGGAGGCTCCAGATGTCAACCAAAGCCTACATCCTCATCGAGACCGCCGTCGGTAAGACCCGAGAAGTGGCCAGGATGCTCAAGGAAGTGGATGGCATGGAGTCGGTGGACGTGGTGACCGGCCCGTACGACATCATCGCCATCATGAACGCCAAGGATATCAACTCCATTGGCGACCTGGTTACGGGCAAGGTACACGTTATCCAGGGCATCTCCAGGACGGTCACCTGCGTAGCCGTGGCGAGCTAGTTCCCGCCCAGGGTGGGTGCCCGCCCCCCTTGCTCCTGGACGTACTTTGTGTCATTCTGAGTGCGTTTTCGTCAAGCTCGGCAAGACCCTTATGCATCTGGTTAGAGGAACGATCTGGACATGGACTTCAGGTTCTCTCCGGAGGATGAGGCCTTCCGAAGGGAGCTCCTGGAGTTCCTGAAGACCGAGCTTCCCGCCCAGCGGGAGGGCCTGGCTGAGAGCGAGTACGACGCCGACTGGGAGGTGACCCGGTCTGTGCGGCGCAAGCTGGCCCAGAGGGGCTGGCTGACCATGCACTGGCCGAGGGAGTACGGGGGGCAGGGCGCCTCTCCACTGCGCCAGGCCGTGTTCGACGAAGAGATGGCCTACCACCGGGCCCCAGGCCGCGACCTGTTCGGCGCGCGGATGCTGGGGCCCGCCCTCATCAAGTTCGGCACCGAGGAGCAGAAGCGCCGTTTCCTCCCCCCTATCGCCCGCGGCGAGGTGCAGTGGTGCCAGGGCTACAGCGAGCCCGCTACTGGCTCGGACCTGGCCTCGGTAAGTACCCGGGCCACGGAGGACGGCGACCAATGGGTGGTCAACGGCAGCAAGATATGGACCTCCGCCGCCCACCGGGCCGACTGGATGTTCCTGCTGGCCCGCACCGACCCCCATGAACCCAGGCACCGTGGCCTCAGTTTCCTTCTGGTGGACATGAAATCGCCGGGGGTGTCGGTCCAGCCCATCCGCAACATGGCCGGAGCCCATTACTTCAACCAGGTCTTCTTGGACAATGTCCGGGTGCCCAAGGCCAACCTGGTGGGGGAGAGAGGCCAGGGATGGTACGTGGCTTTGGCCGTCCTGGACCTGGAGCGCTCCGCCATCGAGTACTCGGCTGTCTCCCGCCGACTCCTGGACGATGTGGCCGCCTTCGCCAAGGAGCACACCCGGAGCGGGCGACCAATGCTGGAGGACCCGCGGGTGAGGGACAGGCTGGCCCAGCTAGCGGTGGAATGCCAGGTGGCGCGGCTTTTGGCCTACCGCGTGGCCTGGATGCAGAGCCAGGGACTAACGCCCAACAAAGAGGCCTCCATGACCAAGGTCTTCGGAAGCGAGCTGCTCCAGCGGGTGGCGGCCACAGCCATGGAGGTCCTGGGGCTGTACGGGCCGCTGCGCCCCGGCGACCCCTGGGCCAAGCTGGGGGGACGGGTGCAGGACCTCTGGCTGACCAGTTTCGCCGCTACCATTCGGGCGGGGACATCGGAGATCCAGCGAAACATCATCGCCCTGCGTGGCCTGGGGCTGCCCAGGGAG
>DAOUBE010000170.1:0-4580 GCA_034432835.1 Dehalococcoidia bacterium
AGGCTCCCCCTGTTGCCCTCATCCCCCTAAGTCCCCCTTCTCCCTGTGGGAGAAGGGGGAATGTAAAGCTCAGGGGATTCTCCCTTGATACCCCTAGCAGGGGACACAGTCCCCTGCACCCCCGGGGTCCTCCAGTGGGACGAGGCTAAGGACTTGCTCTAGGGACTCTGTCCCCTGCACCCCGGGGTCCTCCCAGTCCCCGGCGTCTATGACGGCTTTGGCCAGACTCCTAGCAGGGGAGAATCCCCTGCACCCTCGATATTCCGTGGTTGGAGGAGGAGGACTTCCTCAGGGGTTGTGTCTTCTGCGCCCCTGGGGATGCCGTCGGAGGAAGGGGTCTAGAGCCGGGCCGTCCACAGTCCCCTGCACCCCAGGGGATGCCGGCCATGGATATATGGATATAATGACTAGACGGGGTGACGCACCGGTGGCCTCGGCCAGGTCCACGCCGGCCATGGATACAAGAACTTGGCGTGGGTGGGTCCCTCCCCCTTTAGAATGCCCCTTCACCCAAACCGTCTGGCTGGGAGAACCACCAGGGTCCGTGGGTCTCCCTCTGGCAGGCTACATCCCGTCAACAAAACTGTCTCATGGTAAGGACCCCTGGCAGAGGGAGACCCTCTCTGCATCTCCCCCTGTCGATGGCAGGCGGCGTCACATGACCATGCGGCCGCCGTCCATAATCAGCGGCGTGCCTGTGACGAAGGACGATTCATCCGAGGCCAGGAACAGTATCCCGTAGGCGATCTCCCGAGGGTCGGCCATGCGCTTCAGCAGCGAGGCATTGGCCGCTGCTTTGAGAAACTCCTCCCGGTCGGCCTTGACGAACTGCCGGTGCCGCTCCGTGGCCTGGGTGAGGACGGCCCCCGGGCATACACAGTTGACCCGGATGTTGTAGGGGGCCAGGTCCATGGCCAGACATCTGGTGAGCTGCAGGAGGGCGCCCTTGGAGGAGTTGTAGGGAATAAAGGCCGGCTGGGCGATGAAACTGCTGATGGAGGCTACGTTCACAATGGAGCCGCCACCGGCCGCCTTCATCACCGGCAGCACGTGTCGGACACAGTTGGCCGGGCCGATGACGTTGACCCCCATCACCCGCTCCCAGTCCTGCTGAGTTATGTCCTCTACCCTGCCGAACACGAAGGCGGCCGCGTTGTTCACCAGCACGTTAACGGTGCCGTAGGCCTTCACGGCGGCCTCCACCATGGCCTTGGCGTCGGCCTCCCTGGAGACATCGGTGCGGACGAAGATGGCCTGGCCGCCGGCGGACTGGATGCGGCGGGCCGTCTCCTGGCCCCCTTGGGCTTCGATGTCCGCCACCACCACCTTGGCCCCCTCCTGGGCAAAGAGCTCACAGGTGGCCCGGCCGATGCCGGCCGCCCCTCCCGTGACTATGGCGACTTTGTTCTCCAATCGCATAATTGCTTACCCCCTATGAACTTGGTTGGGACTGCCCTTCCCTCTGGCCGCTGCCCAGGGCTAACCCCTCTGCCCGCTGCTTTAGGGTCAGCAGACATTTGCGCATCATCACGATATCACCCACGTCTAAGAGCAGGTGGAACAGTATCCAGGGCGACCTCCACGAGTAGCGTATGCGCACCCGCGAAACGAGTCTGGTGGGCCCGCCACTGGTGGGGTACAGGCCCCAGGCCCAGGTGGTCCGTCCGTTGGGGTCCCACCACACCATCCACCGGGGAGGCTCCAGGGCCTTGACTCGGAGGCCCTGTTTGCCATCGGGGCTAATGGGGACCACGTCGCCCACCTTGAGGCCCTGGAACTCGGGGATGATGCGGTCGGCGCTGGGGTACCCCAGGTTGTCTATCCAGTCGTAGGTGTACCAGCCGGCCCGCATGCACCCTATCTGGACCAGCCAGGGCCAAATCTGCTCTGGCCGGGCCTCGATGCTGACGGCGCGGGTGGCGTTGAACGTGGGCTTCTTCACCACCTCGTCGCCGGGCATGCTCCGGCCCACCTCCTCATCCGTAGCCCCCCACCTTAGGTGACGGGGACGGAACCACACCAGGTAAAGGGGCAGCAGGGGCAGTGTGACCAGCGGCAGCAGGGTCACGATGAGAAGCCAGATGAGCCCCAATACGGGGTACCGCCAAGCGTCTCTCACGCGGAAAAACACGGCCTGCTCCTAGAGTGAGGTTCGGTCGGGCCAGGCTCAGTCCAGGTGGAACACCTCCTCCAGCTCCACCATGCGCTGGTCCGGTCTGGCGCCCTGGGGGATCTCGAAGAAGGGGGCCATCATGGCCTGCCAGCGGCGGTTCACCTCCTCCTTGGCCATGCCCGCCCGGGCCGTCTCTAGGTCCTTGTCCGTCTCGAAGTAGCCGAAGAGCAGGCCATCCTCCCTCATGAAGAGGCTGTAGTTGCGCCAGCCGTGGCGCCGCAGGGCATCCAGCATCTCCGGCCACACAGCCCGGTGGTGCTTCTTGTACTCCTCGATCATGTCTTGCTTCACCTTGAGGATAAATCCAACGCGTCTGATGGCCGCCTCCTTTTGTGAGTTTGTGTGGATTATGTGGCACCATTCTAGGGCTCTAGCATGCCCGGGACAAGCCGTGGTGACGACCCATAGTCGGGGCGCGCGGTACCGTTGTGGGTTTCGCCGGGGTGTGATATACCTGTGCCAACCAGTCTCAGCAAAGGAGGCCGGCGGTGAACGGCAAGGTGTGCATCATAACGGGGGCTGGCAGCGGCATCGGGCGCTCCACGGCCATCAAGCTGGCCCGGCAGGGGGCCGTCCCGGTCCTGGTGGGCCGCACGGCCAGCAAGTTGGAGGAGGTCCAGGCTCAAGTCCAGGCGGAGGGTGGCAAGGCGGTGGCGGCCCCCTGCGACGTGACGGACGTGCAAGCGGTCCGAGACCTGGTGCGGCGGGTGCTCGGAGACCATGGCCACATCCATGCCCTGGTGAACAACGCCGGCTACAGCACCCACAACCGCACTGTCCTGACCATCACCCCCGAAGAGGTGGACGAGGTGGTCCGGGTGAACCTGACCGGCCCCATGTTCTTCACCCAGGCCGTGCTGCCCTCCATGCTAAAGGCCCGGGAGGGCACCATCGTCAACGTGGCCTCCGGGGCGGGGCTGGCCGGCAGCCGCCTCTCCGGCCCTGCTTACAGCGCGGCCAAGGCCGGGATCATCAACTTCACCCGCTACCTGAATCTGGAGCTGAGGAACTCGGGGGTTCGGGCCTGCTGCGTCATCCCCGGCGAGGTGGATACGCCCATCCTGGAGAAGCGGCCTGTGGTCCCCAGTGCTGAAGCCCGGGCTACCATGCTCTCTCCCGATGATGTGGCCGAGGCCATTGTGCTGGCGGTCACCCTGCCCCACCGGGCGCTGTTGGAGGAGGTGGTGGTCCGCCCCAGGCACTTCCGCGACTTCTCTGCCGAGTTGGCCAAGCCGTACTAGGGGGAAAGGTATGGTTTCAGCACCCTAGGGGTGTCCTGCGGCCGTCGGGGTCCTGGTGGGCTTACTTGACCTCGCCCTGCTCCAGCAGCAGGTAGATGGCGGTGATGTCGTTCTCGGCCCAGCCCTTCTTATCCGCCAGCTTGGAAAGCTTGGCCGCCACGCGTCCCGAGGGCAGGGGCATGCCCATCTCCTGGGCCAGCTTGACTATGATGCCCATGTCTTTGGTCAGGTTGCGCATGGGTGCCCTGGACGGTCCAAAGTTCCTATTTATAATGAAGGGCGAGTTGCGCTCCAGCATTCGGCTGGCGCCCCATGAGTTCCTGAGGACTTCCACTAGCTTGGTCAGGTCCACGCCACCCTTGGCCCCCATCAGTAGAGCCTCGCAGGATGCCACGGTGTGGATGCCCACCAGCAGGTTGTTCACCAGCTTGGTGATGGTGCCTGCCCCCGATGGCCCCATGTGCATGATGGTCTTGCCCATGGCCTGGAAGGCGGGCCTGGCCTTCTCGAAGGCGTCGGCGTCGCCTCCCACCATGATACTCAGGGTGCCCGCGGCGGCGCCGTCGGGCCCGCCGCTGATGGGCGCGTCCAGGAAGGAGACTCCCTTTTCCCTGGCTGCCTGGTATATCTTGCGAGAGGTGGAGGGCCCCACGGTGCTGTGGTCGGCCAGCACCTGCCCCGGCCTCGCCGCCGATAGCACCCCGTCGCGGCCTAGAAATACCTCCTCCGACGTGCGGACATCGGGCAGGCAGGTGAGCACCAGGTCCACCTGGCGGGTCAGGTCAGCAGGGGAGCTGGCGCCCTTGGCCCCCCTGGCCACCATGGCGTCCACCTTGGCCCTGGTCCGAGTGTACACCCACAGGTCGATGCCTGCCTTGAGAAGGTTGTTGGCCATGGGCTGGCCCATGTTGCCCAGTCCGATAAAGCCTACTTTCACCGGTAGCCTCCTGTTAGGTTTTGGTCACATTTCCTTCTTAGGTCGAGGGGGATTGGGCATCCCCCTCGAGGCTCCCCCTGTTGCCCTCATCCCCCTAAGTCCCCCTTCTCCCTGTGGGAGAAGGGGGAATGTAAAGTTCAGGGGATTCTCCCCTGACACCCCTAGCAGGGGACTCTGTCCCCTGCACCCTAGGATTCTCCAGCGGGACGAGGAGGAGGACTTCCTCTAG
>DAOUBE010000171.1:0-13165 GCA_034432835.1 Dehalococcoidia bacterium
TGGACTACAACACCCCAGCCCAGTATCTTACTAAGCACCACCCAGAACTGGTCCCTAAAATAGCCCGACTGTCTCATATGTACTGAACCAGTACATTGGCTAGCGTCCACCAGGGGCTCTTGTTATAATCCAACAGCAGCATGAACGGGAGGAGGTTAGCCGTGCCCATTGTGAGAGTGGAGATGTGGCCTGGCAGGACAGTCCAGCAGAAGGCCGAGCTGGCCAAGGCCATCACCGACGCCGTGGTTAGGATAGCCAAGACCACCCCGGAGGGCACTATAGTCATCTTCGAGGACGTGCCCAAGGAGAACTGGGCCCAAGGCGGCGTGCTGGCCTCGGAGGTAGGCAAGAAGAGCACGTAGTGGGTGACTTGTCTCTTCGTCCGTGCGCCAACTCCTCACTGTTGCAGCTCTAGCGCAGGCCAGGGCAACCCAGTGATCGACCACCATCATCTAGGCCAGGATGCCTTTTGCCCGCGGTGCGCGGGCCCACTGGTCCAACAGCACCGCGAGGGCAGGATGCGGCCCGTGTGCTCTCGCTGCGGGCATGTGCTTTTCTACGACCCTAAGGTGGTGGCCGCCGGGCTGGTGGCCCTGGAGGGCAAGCTGTTGCTGGTGCGCCGGGCCACCGAGCCAGGTCTGGGCCTGTGGAGCCTGCCGGGCGGGTACGTGGACCGGGGCGAGGTGGTGGAGGAGGCCCTGGTCCGGGAGTTCCGCGAGGAGACGGCTCTGGAGGTGCAGGTGACCCGTCTGCTGGGCCTGTTCTCCGAGCCGGGCCACCCGGTCATCCTGGCAGCCTATCAGGCCACCATCGTGAAGGGAAAGCCGCAGCCGGGCCTGGAGGTCAGCGAGGTGGGGTTCTTCCCCCACGACCGGCTGCCACCCCTGGCCTTTCCCCGGGACACCCTGGTCATCCGCACCTGGCAGGAGCTGGAGGCCAGGGACTGAGGGCTCCCCGCATGGGCCCAGGCCTAAACTTGACAGGCCAGGTGTATAGAAACCATAATCAGAGGCTACGCTGCGTATTGTAATACCCCATTCCATCTAAAGGAGGAAAGCCAAATGCCCGACAAGCCCAAGATCGGATTCATCGGCCTGGGGATTATGGGCAAGCCCATGGCCCGTAACCTCATGAAGGCCGGCTACCAGCTGGTAGTGTTCGACGTGCGCGCCGAGCCGGTGGAGGAGCTGGTCACCGACGGCGCTGCCCGGGGGGAGTCCTCCAGGGACGTGGCCGCCCGAAGCGAGGTGGTTATCACCATGCTTCCCGACGGCCCGGACGTTGAACGGGCCGTGCTGGGGCCCGACGGTGTCCTGGAAGGGGCTAAGCGGGGCTCCACGGTGGTGGACATGAGCTCCATCAGCCCCCTGGTAGCCCAGAAGGTGGGGGCCGAGTGCGCCAAAAAGGGTGTGGATTTCCTGGATGCCCCCGTCAGCGGTGGCGAGCCCGGCGCCATCAACGCCACCCTGGCCATCATGGTGGGCGGCAAGAAGGAGGTGTTCCAGAAGATGGAGCCCATACTAAAGGTCATGGGCTCATCAGTCACCCTCACGGGAGACGTGGGGGCCGGCAACTACACCAAACTGGCCAACCAGATTATGGTGGCCTGCAACATTGCCGCCATGGGCGAGGCCCTGGTACTGGCCACCAAGGCTGGCCTGGACCCGGAGGTGGTCTTCAACGCCGTGAAGGGCGGCCTGGCCGGCAGCGCCGTGCTCAACGCCAAAGCCCCCATGGTCATCAGCCGCAACTTCAAGCCCGGCTTCCGCATACGCCTGCACCAGAAGGACCTGCGCAACACCCTCCTGGCCGCCGAAGCCCTGAAGGTGCCCCTACCCCTGACAGCCATGGTCCAGCAGATACTGGAGGCCCTGATGAACGACGGCAAGGGCGACTGGGACCACTCGGGTATCGTCACCTTCATCGAGCAGATGGCCAAGACAGAGGTCAAGAAGAAGGGATAGCCAGCACCCAGGCATGGGAAACCAAGGCCACCTCCGGAAACCTTCGGAGGTGGCCTTATTTTCTTCCCTTGAAGGCGAGGAGTGTCTGGACGGGGATGCCCTCGGTGAAAGTACCCTGGGGGTTAAGGGCCAACAGCGCCCGCCTCATCTCGTCCTCGAACTCGCCCAGCCTGTCCCCCAGCAGCCTCCGGGAGCAGAAGGAGGTGGAGTAGAGGTAACCCAGGATGGTGTCAACGGTCCAATGGTAAGGCTCCTGGAGTTGGTGCTCCTCCACCGGGGCAAAGCCGTGCCGTACCAGTAAGGTCTGGAAGCTAACCCCGGGGTTTCTGAACGTGCCCTGGCCCGCGCGGCGCTCCTCGCCCAGGTACTTCTTCACCAGCCCTATGACCACCCCGTGCCACTCCTCCCTGGGGCTCCACCAGCTACGGGCACTCACCAGGGCCAGCCCGCCCCCGTCCACCAACAGGCTGCGTACCAGCTTCAGCACCACCTCTGCGTCCATCCAGTGGAAGGCACTGCCGATGGTGACCAGCCGGAAGGGGCCGGTGGATACAGGCAGCTCCTCTGCCCGGGCTTGTAGCCAGGTGACGTTGGCGACCCCGGCTTCGGCAGCCTTGCGACGCCCCTCAGCCAGCATCTCCGGGTCGGGGTCCGCTGCCACCACCTCGTGGAATAGAGTACTGAGGGGCAGGGCCAGCTCCCCTGTGCCGCAGCCCAGGTCCAGCAGCCTGCCGCCTCCGTCCAGGCCAAACCTCCGGCGAAGGAGGTCTATCAGCGCCTGGGGGTAAGGGGGCCTGTAGCGGGCGTAATACCATGCGGCGCCCTGGAACAGGGTCCTGTCCAAGGTCTTCTCCTCATCCTGATAGCGGCCTCTTGTGACAAGGCCGCAAAATCAGCCTCTTGTCATTGCGGCGAGGGCCGGACTCCGGCGGACTCCCAGCATCGCCAGCATCACGTCCAGATGTTTCTTCGCTGGCTGCGCTACCCCAGAATCACAGTTCAACCCCTGGCGGGCTCACCACTTTATCGCAACCATGGGGTAATAGGAACCCCAGGGGGGACTTATCCCCTCTTGACTCCCCCGCACCCACGGCGTTAGCCGGCAGAATGAGTATAGGGATGGCCGGGCCTCAGGGGGCCAGGCCGGCGCACCAGCGCAGGGCGTTCCTGAGGAGGGCTTGCATGGCTGGGAGACTGAGCACCTCCTGGGTATGGCCGTTGGCTATGTAGCAGACCCGTCCCCGTCCGTAGCCCCGTACCCACACCGCCGGCTGTCTACCGTCCTCGGACTCACTGACCGCCAGCACATGGACCGCCCCCTGGTCGTACTCCACAAAGTGCTGCTCATCCCTGACCTCAAAGTCAGAGACACCCCGTACCACGGGGTGGGTGGAGTCCACCACCCGCACGGTGAAGGGCTTGAGAGGGGGGTGGCGGAGGAAGTGGCCGCCGATGAGGCGCCTGTAGAGGCCGTCGGTGGGGTAGCCGGCCTCGGCGGTATGGAGGCCCAGAAAGCCGCCGCCGCGGGTCACGAAGCTTTCCAGGGCCACCTCCTGCCCCCGGGTCATCCAGACCACGGGCAGCTGCTGGTGGCCCTGGGGCCACTCCTGTCCCATCTTGTACATCAGGAACAGGTCCACGCCTGACAGCCGTTGGGGAGACAGGCAGTCGGGGGTGGTGCAGAACTCCACCGTGAGGCCAGCGGCCCGGAAGGCGGGCCTCAGGCTCTCCTCTATGTCTTCAGGCTTGTGGAAGCGGTCCCCTATGAGAGCCAGCGCACTAGGCATGGGCGGACATTATATACCCTCAGGGAGGCTTCGGCCAGACCGGCGGACTACCTGAACAGCCGCATCAGCCCCCGGGGATTCCGGGTGGTTGCCAGTTGCTTCATCAGCTTCTGGGTCTGGCGGAACTGGTTGAGAAGGTGGCTTACATCCTGGGGGGTGACCCCGCTGCCCAGGGCGATGCGCCGGCGGCGGCTGTTGTTGATTATGTCAGGGTTACGGCGCTCCTGGGGCGTCATGGAGAAGATGATGGCCTCGATCTTCTTGAGCTGCTTTTCGTCCAGGGCCTCTTGGGGAAGCTGGCGGCTGATGGAGGAGAAGCCCGGCAGCATCTCCACGATACGGGACAGAGAGCCCATCTTGCGAATGCTGTGGATCTGGTCCAAGAAGTCCTCCAGATTGAACTCGGCTCGGCGAAGCTTGCGCTCCAGCTCCTTGGCCTTGTTCTGGTCCACCACCTCCTGGGCCTTCTCCACCAGGGAGACCACGTCGCCCATACCCAGGATACGGGAGGCCATGCGGTCGGGGTAGAAGGGCTCCAGGGCGTCGGACTTCTCACCCACGCCGATAAACTTGATAGGGACGCCCGTAACCTGGGTGACGGACAGGGCGGCGCCGCCACGGGCATCGCCGTCCATCTTGGTCATGATAAGCCCGGTAAGCCCTACCTCCTGGTGGAACTGGGTGGCGGCCCGGACGGCGTCCTGGCCCGTCATGGCGTCCACCACCAGGACAATCTCATGGGGGGAGACGGCCGCCTTTACGTCTCGGAGCTCCTGCATCATCTCCTGGTCCACGTGGAGGCGGCCCTGGGTGTCCAGAATGCACCAGTTGACGCCCAACTCCCTGGCCTTGGCCACGCCCTCGCGAGCCACGCGCACAGCGTCGGTGGTGGGGGTCTGGCTGCGGTACACGGGTATGTCTAGCTGCTTGCCCAGGGAGACAAGCTGGTCAATGGCGGCGGGGCGTCGCAGGTCGGCGGCCACGAGAAGGGAGCGCTGGCCCTGGCGCCGCAGGTGAAGGCCCAGCTTGGCGGCGGTGGTGGTCTTGCCGGAGCCTTGGAGGCCCACTAACATCACCACCGTGGGCGCCTGGTCCGAGGGGCGCAGGCGGTGCTCGCCGCCGCTGAGGATGGCGGTCATCTCGTCGTAAACGATCTTGACCACCTGTTGGCCTGGGGTCACGCTCTGGAGCACCTGGGCGCCCACGGCCTTCTCGCGGATGCGGGCCACCAGGTCCCGGGCCACTTTGAAGTTGACGTCGGCCTCCAGGAGGGCCAGGCGCACTTCCTTCAGGGCCTCGTCCACATCCTTCTCGGTGAGGCGCCCCTTACCCGTGAGGCGGCTAAAAACAGAGGTGAGTTTCTCCGTAAGGTTCTCAAACATACCAACTCGATTGTACACTGGAATGGTGGGAGATGCCATGCCTCACCGCGGCATGTTCCCTTGACCAGAAATGTACCAGGGAACCGTTCATGGGTCCATGGCGCCATTGTGGGCGACCTAGCCGGGCCGCCCCTATAAGGTGGCAGCCGACGGCTTGGGGGCCGACCTACGTGTCTGCCCCGAACTTCCTGAAAAGGAGGCGGCCCCATGCAGCAGCCCGATCTGCCCCGCTGGCCTTCGGGTGGCAACCGCCGGGAGCTGGACCGGCTGTGGGTGGCAGAGGTGGAGCGCCACGGCCGCCCAGCTCTGGTCCCCGAACCCGGCGAGGCCCCCCTGGAACTGTACCAGGGCATCGAGGAGTTCAACCACGGCCGGTTCTGGGACTGTCACGAGTCCCTGGAGACGGTGTGGCGGCAGACGCCTTACCCCCTGCGGCTGTTTTACCACGCCATAATCAAGGCGGCGGTGGGCTTCCATCACCTGGGCCGACACAATCGCCACGGTGCCCGCACCAAGCTGGCCGACGCCGTGGAGCTACTGGGACTGTTCTTGCCGGCCTTCATGGGCGTGCGCACAGACCAGCTTCTAGAAGACACCGAGGTCTGGCTGGAGCGGGTGGACAGGGCGGGGCAGGTCCGCTGGGCCGAGCTGGATTTGCTTCCCAAGCCCAAGATAGCCGTAGAGCCCGGCGCGGCTAGTAGGCCGCCTTCTCCAAGGCTGACCGCCGAGGGCGCCATGGCAGGGTACGCCCTGCATCCACCGGGTTAGTCAGGTACCATGAGAGCAGTAGTAGAGGTGCCCCAGTTGACAAGGCACAGTCCGCGGCGCGCCCTGGTGGGGAAGAGTCCGGGCTGAGGGTCTAGAAGGCCAATCTACTGGGGGCTACTCCGCCAGCAACAGGCCCAGCAGCTCGCCCACGCAGGTAAGGGAGCGGTGCAGCCGCTGCACCTCCTGGGGGCTTAGCACCACCATGGCGCCGGCCAGCTCGTGGAAGGAGCCTGCCAGGTAGGGCGCCAGGAGCTCCTGGACCCGGTGCTGGTCCCTCTCCTGGGCCACCACCAGGACGGGCCGCGAGCGCTGGGTATCGTAGGCGTGCTTCAGCCTGGCCAGGGCCCCCTCCACGCTGCCCCTCACCTGCACCTCGAAGACATGGCTGAGCCTTGGGGAGCGAGGGCTGTCCCGCCAGACCACGTCGTAGCGCTGGAACTCAGCCTCGGCATACTTGCCCAGGAGCCGCCCCACCTCCACCAGCATCTGCTTGAGCTCATCGTGGGTGAAGGAGTCCTCTGCCGCCTGGGAGAAAGGCAGGACCAACTGAATGGGCATGTCCTCAGCCTCGGCCCGCAGGCGGCCCTTCTCGGTGATGGCCCAGTGTCCCCTGACCGTCGTCACCTCGCCCCGGGCGGCCAGGAAGCGTTTGGCCCGCTGGACGCTGAGGCTCCAGCGGCTCCTGCCACTGCCGTTGCGCACTTGGAGGTCACCGGGTTCAAGCTGGGGGAAGTAGCGGGCCAGGCGGGCGTAGAGGAAGCGCGGCTCCTCCATCCCCACTGATTTCAGCTCCTGAAGCAGCGCCGACTCTATGCGTGCCCGCTCAGGGTAGCGCATCCCCCACCCCCGTCCTGCCCCCTCGGCCTGCGGCTAGTCCCTGTGGTCGAGGGTTCTACTTGAAGCAGTACGAGGTTATTCTAAGAGGATTCTAAGACTGTGACTAGTCTTTAGCCTGGGGAGGCTTGGGGCCACCGGGCGCCCCGGGCAGGCCAGCCTCTCCTCCACGCCATTGAGGGTCCCTGGAGCGGTACGGCGAGTTACGTACTGGCGGCGGTCCTGGCCTGGGATTGCTGGTACAGCTCGTCGGTCTTGGCGGCCATGACGAAGTCGTTGCGGTGGAGCCCTTTGATCTTGTGGGTCCACCACTCCACCGTGGTGCGTCCCCACTCCACCGTCAGGCGGGGATGGTGTCCCTCGGCCTCGGCCGCCTCCCCCACCCGGCTGGCGAACTCCAGGGCCTGGGCGAAGTTGCGGAACCGGAAGGTCCTGACTAAGCGTTTGACGCCGTCCACCTCCCGCAGCTCCCAGTCCGGGACCTGGGGGTGTAGCTGGGCCACCTCCTGGTCAGTGACCCGGGGCGAGTCTGCCCGGCAGGCCACGCACTTCTCTCTGGCTAGTGTCATGACGCCCCCCTGACGGAGTCTTGACTACACCCCATTATACCCCCGGATAGGGGTCAGAGATTAGAGGGGAAATAGGGATAGGTGTGAGAAGTCCATCCTCTCCGCGGTCTTGATGGCCTCTGGGATAACCTGATGTGCAGGTTTTTCTCTGTCGCCCTGAAGAAGCGAAGGGCCGGGGAGGGGAGATCACCCCATCACCCTTTCAGGTCCTCCTCCCGGCTGACGGCAGCCTGAACGTCCCTTGGGGTCTCCCAGTACACAAGCCAGGTAGTAACCCCATTCTGGAACCCCTCCCCAAGTTCTGCATCCGCCAGAGGCGGACTTGGAAGGGCAGGCTAATGCCTTAGGAGGGCGAAGGATGACCGCGTACTCCTCTCCTAACTATAACCTTCCACGCTGGCTAGTCAGCTTCACACCAGCCCCTTGCGGTCGGCCCGGGGTGTCCACTTCTCCCCCGCATTGTCCTGAGGCTGGTAGCCAAGGATGCGCTTGGTGGGCTCCAGGTCCCAGATGAGTAGATCGTTGTTGGACATGCCATAGACCACGGTGAAGCCCACCGAGGCCGGGGCCTCTATGCTCCTCTCAATGAGCTGGGCGGCGTCGCGATGGCTGAGCCACAGGGAGAGGCAGGAGGGGTGGAACTTGGGATCATCGGGGTTCACCACCCAGCCTATGCGCAGGGCGATGAAGGAGATGCCGTACTGGTCGTGGTAGTAGCTACCCAGGAGCTCGCCAAAGGCCTTGGCCACGCCGTAGTAGCCGTCGGGCCGGTACATCTCTGGGGTCAGAAGAGGGAAGGGGCGGCGTACCTCGCCCAGCCGGCCTTCATAGATAGCTTTGTAAGGGTCCTGCTTCATGGGGTAGAAGCCCACCACGTGGTTGCTGCTGGCGAAGATGACCCGCCTGACATCGGCCTCCCTCGAGGCCTCCAAGACGTTGTAGGTCCCGATGAAGTTGTTCTTCAGGTTGGACTCCCACGAGCCCAGGTGGTTGGGGTCGGCGGCCAGGTGGACCACCGTGTCCTGGCCCTTGAAGGCAGGCCGAATGGCATCCAGGTCGGAGATGTCGGCCACGGTGCAGGGGACGTCCTTCACCGCCACCCGGTCAAGGCCGCTCAGCTCGTATTTGTCGCCCAGATACTGCCGGACGATGGTGCCGATGCGGCCGGAGATGCCGGTTACCAGTACCTTTCGCTTGGGCACGCTGACCTCCTGGAGGTTATGTGGTGCTGCCAGGCCTGAGGCAGAAGGAAGGCCCTTCAGGACCTTGCAGCAGCCCACCAGATGTTACCAGCAAGCTAGCGGGTACTCAAGATGCCGAGCTGGAGCTGGCCGCCTCCTGGCGCAGGCGCTCTAGGGCCGCCTGGGCGTAGGGCGACAGGGCGGCCGGGGGGCGCTCGGCCTCAGGCCGGCGGCGGAAGCAGTCGGTAACCCGAACGTAGCCCTGCTTCAAGCGCTTGTGGGGACAGGCGTAGGCGTACATACACAGCCTGGGGATGCACAGAGTGCGATAGTCCTGCCATCGCTGGAATGCCGACCGGGGCCTGCTGCCGTAGGGGTAGTCCTCGGGCGCTGCTTTGTGGCGAGTCATCCTCCCCTCCCATAGCCTGCGGGTGCGGCGCCCATTATTGGACATTTCTCAGAAAATTACAAAGTGATTCTTAAACAACCTTCGGTCCGCTTTGTGCCTCAAACCCTACCCATTCGCCCCTCCCACCCCAGCACCACACCTGGACCCGCACCCAGAGGGGCCCTGAGGGTGGGAAAGGCGGGCCCCCTCCAGTGGTGCACCCTCAGCCCTTGGCCGACCACCTTTGGGCAATGCGAGTCATTGGCAAGCCCTTGGGGATCCCCTCTGTTACCCCTGGCAGGGGACTCCCTTCCCTGCACTCCCGGCCCTTACTACACCAAGGATGTAATCAGGGAGTGCGACCTGCCAAAAGGTGAAGTGTCACTCTGAGGGAGCGCAGCGACGGAAGAATCTTGAGGGGAGGTGGCCCTTCCCCACCGGATTCTTCGCCTTCGGCTCACTATGACATGTATTAACGCCCTCTGACCAGCTACTACTGAGCGGGGGAATGAGGGAACCGTGGGGCCAAAGGGCCTGGTCCCCTCGGTCTAAAAGTGTCGCCTACTTAGGACCACAGAAGGGCAAGGTCCCTTCGGACTCCCTTGCCGCCATGACGTGGTCTAACAGAGCCGGTGTAAGCCCCTTAAAGGAGAGGAGATATCCACCATCGTATTGCAGGCTTGGTGCCAGGGGACGGGCCTTAAGGCCCGCTGTGCCGCCACGAGTCTAGCTGGGCCCTGTATAGGCCGGGGTCGCGGGCCAGGGCGCCCTTGACCTGGCATATCTGGGCGGCGAAACGGTTGGCCCGCTCCAGCATGACCTGGGGCTCCCACCCCTCCAGCAGGCCCACCACTACCACGGCGGCGAAAGCGTCTCCCGCGCCCACCGTGTCCACCAGCCGGGCGACGGGGGCGGCTTCCGCCTGTACCACCAGCCCCCGACCCGTGGCCGCCAGGGCGCCCCGGGGACCCAGGGTCACCACCACCATCTCCAGGGCATACCTCTCGCACAGAGCCAGGGCTGCCCTGGGCCACTCCCTGGCCGGCAGACGGCGCCGCCCCAGCACCTGGGCCAGCTCCTCCTGGTTCACCTTGACCCAACGGGCGCCGGCCAGGGCCTCCTCCACCAGCCTGCCCTCCCACCAGGGCACCCTCAGGTTCAGGTCCACCAGAACAGGCACCGACAGGTGATCCCTCAGCCACGCCAGGGCGCTGCGGGAAGTTGGGCCTCGCAGGGCCAGGGTACCATGGCAGAGGATAGACAGCCTCTGGCCCTCCAGGGCCTTCCGGGCACCCACCGCCTGAATGTAGTCGTAGGCCCGCTCCGGAAGTATGTCAAATGTGGGCTGGCCCTCCCGCACCGTCACCCGGACGGCTCCCGTGGGATGGCTGGGGTCCACCTGCACGCCCCGGGTATCTAGACCCCACGCCTCCATGGCCTGGCGCGCCCGGCGGCCGCGCTCGTCTTGGCCCACACAGGTGATGAGGAGGGGGTCCAGGCCGAACCCCTTGAGATGCCACGCCACGTTGAAGGGGGCGCCTCCTAGGGACTCCTCTCCACCGGGAAAGAGGTCCAACAGCACCTCGCCGAAGACTACGGGCCGGCCCTCCAGGGGCGTGCCGTTAACCCGCTTCCAGTCACCCAATGCTCAGCCCTCCCTGTCGCAACCGCCGGGGCTTGTGGCCTAATCCAGGCCCACAGTACACTGGGTGGCTACAGCGGCTCTGGCCTGAACGCATATCCGCCGTGATAGGAGCAGTGAACATGCCATCCTGGTTCGCTTTTTCTCTACTCACCCTTGGCATCTGGGGAGTCTGGGGGCTTCTGGCCAAGGTGTCTGCCAACTACCTGAGCCCACAAAGCTCAGCCTTTTTCCAGGGACTGGGCCACCTGGTAGTCCTCCTGCTGCTCCTGCCACCCCTGAGCCTGCGACCCGAGCTGCACCCAAGGGGGATGCCCCTGGCCCTTCTCACCGGCGCCATCGGCGTGATGGGGCTTCTCACCTTTATCTACGCCCTGAACCGGGGCAAGGCCTCGGTCATCCTGCCCCTGACCTCCCTTTACCCAGTAGTCACCATCCTTCTGAGTTTCATGGTGCTGAGGGAAACGGTGACGCTGAAGCAGGGGCTGGGCATACTCTTCGCCCTCATCGCCATCCTACTGTTCTCGCTGTAGCCGGCGGCCCAGGGGGCTCCCCAGGGTGCAGGCTACATCATACCTACCCCGGCAGCAACCACGCCAGACCTGGCCACATCCCCAGGCAGGCCCCAGCGCCCCCGATTAGGCGCTTAGATGGAGGCTGATCGAACGTTTCCAGTGCCACGGGTAGCAAGAAAGTTGGAAGACCGTACACCTGGTTTGTGTTATGTTAGATTGCCAAACCAGGAGGGGATCTATGGCCTGGGTCTCGCCGGTACGGGTCTTCCTGGCTGTCACACTTATGGCCATTGGCCTCTCCCTTCTGGTGTCAGGCAGCCAACGTGGGCTCCTTCCCATATACGCCCAGGGGCCGGAGATGGTAGTCATCACCCGCGCTCCCTACCACCTGCTGCGGGTCTCGTCAGGCGGCACCGTCTCCCCCTTGGTTGACCACACCCTGGATAACATCCTGGTGGGAGAGGTCCGCTCCCTATCGGTGGACGCCCGCCAGAGGGTATACCTGCTCACCACCATGGGCCTCTGGTTGTTTAGCCCCGACGGTGCCCTCCTGGCCAGCCTGCTTCGCGAAAGGCTGAGGGAGCTGAGCGGCGTGGGTGTCCACAGCCTCTCCGACATGGCCCTGGACGTTCAGGGGAACGCCATAGTGGCTGCCCTGGAGAATGTGGGGCCGTGCCAGATGAGCGGCGCCATCATCCCCGACTGCCCAGGGCCCTACATGCTGCTCCGTGTCTCCCCCGATGGCCCCAGCGTCTCGGTCATCGCCCGGGGGCTGCCCCTGCCCACCATGGGCGCTGGAGGCGGGGCCGCCATCGCCGTGGACCCTCAAGGGCAGATAGTCGTGGCCGGCATCGCCAGCAGCCAGGGAGGAGGCGCCTTCGGCGTGTACCAGGTGGACCCGGCCAGTGGCGCCGTCCGGGAGGTGGTGCCCCCCTCGGAGCGGGTGATGGCTGATGGCAGGATACAACTGGTGAGACCCGTGGCCGGCGGGTCGGTGCTTTCGCCCCACCTGCCGGGAGACCGCCTCAGTGGGGGCATCGCCGTGGACAGGGCGGGGCACTACGTGATGGGCTTCGGCCCCACCGCCTTCGGCGCCGGCCTCTTCCGCATCCCCCAGCCCCCCAGGCTTTCGGTCATCTCCCAGAACCACACCCACGTGGAGTACGGGATCGAGGTCGTCCCCATCTACTCGCGCCCCCTCGACTCCGAGGCGGTGTTCTTCCAGGATTTCGATATAGGCCCTAGCGGGGAGTACCTGGTGGCTGGGAACAACTCAGCGGGCCACCCCCAACCCCGGTACGGCGTGTGGCGCTTCACCCCCGATGGGGGCGCGGCCAAGGTAGCCGACCTAGGTGAGTGCTGCCTGAAGGCGGCCCCCGGCCCCCTGGCGCTGGCCGTGGTCCCCGGCAGTCCGGGAACCCCGCCCGGCAGCTTCCAGCCCTTTAACCTGAGTCTATCCAACCTGCGAGTGACCCAGGACGGCTGCCCAGGCCCGGCCCAAATACGGGTAACCCTGACCAACATCGGTACCACGCCCTTAGTGGACCCGGTCACGGTCCAATTCTCGGCAGGGGATAACCAGAACACGGCAGCCCCCGTGGCTACCGGCGTGGTGCAGCCGCCACTGCCACCGGGCGCCTGGGTGGAGGCGGGGGCCCTGTGGCCCAACCCCGGCTCCGGGCCGCGCATGCTCTTTGCCTCCATCCCAGGGGTCAGCCAGGTCGCCACCATAGCCGATCTCTGCATCATCCCGCCGCCTGTGTACACCATACTGGTGGAGCCAGCCTCCGCCAGGGGTGTGGTCGGCATAACCCATCAGCTTTCCGTCAGGGTAATCCTGTCCTCGGGAGGCTCCACGTCGGGTGTCACGGTGACCTTCACCGTCTCCGGCTCCAACAGCGCTGGGGGCACTTCCATAACCGACTCCAACGGCGTAGCTAAGTTCTCCTACACCGCCATCAACCCTGGACAGGACACCATCGTGGCTACCATACCGCAAGGGGCTTGGGGCTCCGCCATCATGGTGTGGGATGCACCCCCTCCACCCTCTATACCACCAACTCCGACGCCGGTGGTGACACCCACGCCCGTGCCTCCGCCAGTACCCACCCCCACACCAACCGCCATACCTACCC
>DAOUBE010000172.1:0-2470 GCA_034432835.1 Dehalococcoidia bacterium
TCCTTTCTGGTCTATTCTCACCCAGAAGTGTGGCCCCTTCTGCTTCTACTTTTCCACGCCTACTGTCTCATATCTATCTGAACTTTTTCATCTATTTTTACACCCCCATTCCATGTAACGAAATTCGTTGCACATTAACGTGTTATGTAATAATTGCAGCCTTCCGGGGTCCCGCAGCCCCTCTACCTCCCCAGCGGCCTCCGATTGCCTGGCCCAGGGCACCCTGCTATACTGCCGTCCATGACACAACAGCAAACCATTGAAGACATCATTCTGCAGGAAGACCGTCGGGGGGTATCAGCCCTGCGCCCCCACCTACCCCCGGACTATTGCACCCAGGCCGCCCGCCTCATACTGGAGAACCCCGGCCGCGCCGTCATCACCACTGGCTTCTACATCCTGAGCGGAGGTGCGCCCGAGACCGACGGCCCTCCAGGGGCCATCGCCATAGGACGGGCGCTGCAGCAGACGGGCTACCAGGTGTGGTACGTCACTGACAAGCACGCCCTGTTCACCCTGGAGGGGGAGCTCCAGCACGGGGCCAGGGTGCTGGAGTTCCCCATCGCCGACGAGCAGGCCAGCCAGGCCTTCGCCCGGAAACTGCTGGGGGACATACGGCCCTCCGTCCTTATCTCCATTGAGCGCTGTGGCATGACCCGCGACGGGCGCTACCTGAACATGCGGGGCCGGGATATCAGCCAGTACACCGCCAGGCTGGACCACCTGTTCCGCGGGCCTGCGCCCAGCGTTGGCATCGGCGACGGCGGCAACGAGATCGGCATGGGGAACCTGTACGACCAGGTGCGGCGGAACCCTCCCCTGCCCAGTGACCCTGCCGCCACCCAGGTATCCCGGCTGGTCATTGCCAGCGTCTCCAACTGGGGTGGTTACGGTCTGGTGGCGGCGCTGTCCCTGCTGAAGGGGCAAAACCTTCTCCTTAGTGTGGAGGAGGAGGCCAGCCTTATTAGGTCTATGGTGGACTCCGGGGCTGTGGACGGTTTCAGCGGTGAGCGCACCTACAAGGTGGACGGCTTTCCCCTGGAGGAGAACTCCAGGACCCTGGAGGCCCTGCACCGACTGGTGCGGGACAGGCTGAAGGGTGCCTGAAAAGGGGCTTTCGCCTTCCCTGGACAAGGACCTAGGCCCGCGAATACCCCTGGTACCCGTGGGAATCCGCCCAGAGACCCGCCTGCGAGCGCTACAACCCTGAAAGGAGCCTGCTATGAAGCTGGGAGTCTTCACCATGCCCATGCATCCCCCGGGCAAGTCGGTCACTCAGAGCTACGACGAGGACCTGGAGATGCTGGTCAAGGCCGACGAGCTGGGCTTCTCCGAGGCCTGGATCGGCGAGCACTTTACCACAGCCTGGGAGAACATTCCGGCGCCGGACCAGTTCATCGCTTACGCCCTGCCGCTGACCAGGCGCATGGTCTTCGGCACCGGCGTCGCCCTGCTCCATTTCCACGACCCGGTGATGGTGGCCCACCGCATCGCCCAGTTGGACCACCTGGCCAAGGGAAGGCTCTACTTCGGCATCGGCTCCGGGGGCGTCCCTACCGATTCGGAGCTCTTCGGTCTGGACCCGGCCTCGGGCCAGCAGGTGCTCAAGATGCGCGAGGCCGTGGAGGTGATTCTGAAGCTGTGGACGGAAGACAAGCCCTTCTCCCACCAGGGCCAGTTCTTCAGGGTGAAGGTACCCCAGCCCCGGCCGGAGCTGGGACTGTACCTGCACATGCGGCCCTACCAGCGGCCCCACCCACCCATCGCCGTGGCAGGGGTGGGTCCAGCCTCCAGGACCTTGGAGGTGGCAGGGGAGCGTGGCTGGATACCCATGAGCAGTAACCTGGTGTACCACACCGTCCTGCCCACCCACTGGGAGGCGGTGGAGACCGGAGCCGCCAGGACCGGGCGGAAGGTCTCCCGCAGCCAGTGGCGCATCGCCCGGGAGGTGTTCGTGGCCAGGACCCGGGACGAGGCCTATCAGTACGCCCTCAACGGCTCCATCCAGCGCGCCTTCGACCGCTACTTCCGGGGCCTTCTGCGCCTCCAGCAGCGGGGCCTGGCGGGCCTGAAGTCCCACCCGGAGATGCCCGACGACGCCGTCACCGTGCCTTACCTGGCGGACAATATCTGGATTGTGGGTAGCCCCGGCGACGTGGCCGACAAGCTGCGCCGCCTGTACGAGCAGACGGGCGGCTTCGGCACCCTGCTCATGGTCACCCACGATTGGGACGACAAGGAGAAGTGGTTGCGTTGCATGGACCTGCTGGCGGACAAGGTGATGCCCAGGCTGGCAGACCTGACCTAGCCAGCCAGCCCAAGGTCATGCTGGCATATCGCGGTCACGGGAGGGAGGTCTAATGGAAGTGAAGCTGGATGAACAAGGACTGCTCCCCGCCATAGTCCAGGACGCTGAGACGGGCCAGGTGCTCATGATGGGCTACATGAGCCCCGGCGCCCTGAAGCGCAC